>MWDC01000004.1 GCA_002070355.1 Parcubacteria group bacterium ADurb.Bin159
TTCTAAATCTTGAAATTCTTTAGCTGTGGCTAATAACGCTTTTATTCCTTTTATAAAAATCTTCTCGTCTAATATACCTGAACCAATATGCTGATGAAGGCCAATTATTTTCAAATTATATTGTCGGGCTATACTTTTTATTTTTTCTATTTCGGAAAAATAAATTCCAAATTTTGATTGAGATCCGCCGGTTATACAATGATAATGGCATCCCGCCCCAATACCTTGATTTATTCTTACTCCTATTTTTCCTCCAGGATTAAATTGGCTATATTTTTTTAATTGAGTGAACGAATCTATATTTATTAATATTTTGTTTTTTATTAAAAATTTTAATTCTTCATCGGTTATATTGTCGCAAGTATATATCATTTCGCAAGATTTAAAGCCTGCCTTAAATCCCATTAAAATCTCTCCAGGACTGACCACCTCTAATTTAGCTCCCTCTCTTCTTAATATCTTTAAAATTTCTAAATTTGTATTCGCCTTACAAGAATAATATAATTTTAATTTGTTATACCGGATATTTTTAGCTAAATCCATATATCTTTCTTTTATTTTATCTTCTTCATAAACATAAAGAGGGCTTCCGTACTTTTTTATCAATTCGTCAGCCCTTATTTCGCCTAAAAATAATTTGTTATTTATGATACGCATAAAACATCAATTACTATTAAACGCTCAGGCGAGCAAAAAGGAAGGGGGTTGAGGGGGGAGGAATTTTTGTCTGCCCTCGCTTCCCGCCATCGTCGAATTTTGTGCCAACGAAGTTAGCGCGCTACCTGATTTATAAAATTATCAATCCGAAAATTATTGATATAATATTCGCGACCAAAGACGCAGTAAATGCTCTAGAGAATTTTAATTCTAGAAATTGATTATAAATAATTGCTTCGGTAAATACAATTAAAATCTCACCAAGATAAATATACAGACCCCGGCTAGAAATGTAGATTGGAAGAATAAACCAAAAATATGGCAGAGTCAATGTGGAAGCGATAAATCCCGCAAAAACAATTTTAAAAATTTTTATTTCTTTTTGTTTGAATAGATATTTTACAAGAAAAAGAACAAGCAGAATTTCAATAATCAGCGTCAATAATAAAGAGAGAAAAAATTTCTGCTCATAAAGCATAAATGATTTTATTGACAACCTCTTCCAAACAAATTTCTAAAAAAACAGATAATGGTTTGCCAAAATCCTATTTTTACAGGTGTCGGCGAAGGGGTTGGCGGAATATTTGGTTGCTCGTTTGGTATAGGAGTAATTTGGGATGGAGGGTTCGGTGTCGGGGTAATCTGTTGATTATTTTGATTATTGGGTTCATTGTTTTTTAGTGGATTTGCAAAAGTTTCAACTTTCATCGGGGTACCGTCATTATATTCTGATATTTGTTTAGATTTATATAAAATCAATTTTCCATCAGAAAACCCAGCAATGGAATATTCTATATTTTCTTTAACCAACGGATTGCTTCGATCAACATATCCGCCATAGGTCTCAATATCATCCAATAGTAAATTGTTTGGATCTATTATATTGGATTTATCTTTCGTATTCCAATAAATTTTCAGTGAATTAAACTTATATCCTTTTGTCCAACACTCGTTATTCTTAATTTGGTAAGTCTCGTAATTTTGAACCATTGGACCAGTGTAGTATCCAATTAAAACAATATCTGGAAATTCGTTCAGGTTTACAATTTTTACGCATCTATTAAATGAATGAGAATTAGGTGGGATTACATCCGCTGAAACAGTTGACGAAAAAAGAAATACAAAAGCTAATAAAGACAGGGTGTAGAAAATTATTTTTTTCATAGGTTTTTGTTGTTTAACTATTTTTTATTATAGCAGAAATCCGATTTCATTTCTGCTTTATTAATAAAACGACTTTGGTTTATTTTATTAAATCTTCAAAGGAACGCCGACTTCCCCAAAATCAATAAATTCTAAATCTTAAAATTCTTTAGCTGTGGCCAATAACGCTTTTATCCCGTACTTTTTTATCAATTCGTCAGCCCTTATTTCGCCTAAAAATAATTTGTTATTCCTAACTCGCATAAAATAATATTATAATTTTTAAATTCTTCTAAAATATATTTTAGAGAAAATATTTATATTTGTCAAACATAGTATCTAATTAAAATGTTTAATTTTTAAAACCTGTTTATGAGAAAATTTTAAAGCGAAACGATGCGCCTCATCTCTTACTCTTTGCAAAAGAGATTTAGAGGCAATAATTAGATTCTCCATATTTTTACTTGTTCCCTTAAAAATCAATTCGTCTTTTTTGTCTTTACCTTTTGATAAACCCACTACGGGAATAAAAACGCGCGCTTTTTTTAATACCTCATATACCCCATTTACCTGTCCTCTGCCCCCATCAATTAAAAATAAATTGGGCAACGGCCATTCTTTATGCCTCAACCTTCGAGATATAACTTCTTCCAGCGCCCCTACATCATCTTTGGGTTTGGCTTTTTTAATTTTAAAAATACGATATTCACTTTTTATTGGTTCATTATTCTTAAAAACAACCATTGAACCGTATGCTCCTTCACCGGCAAAATGACTAATATCGTACCCCTCTATTTTTAATGTCTTGGGGAAAACATCTCCCCTGAGATTGTCTTTGGTAATCAAAAAACTATCTTGTATTTGATTCAAAAGTCTTATCTTTTCTGGGTAATCTTTTTGTATTTTTTTTATTAATCCTTTCTTTTTTCCTTCTAAAAATAAAATAATGTTTTTAATAATATCTTGATAATCTTTTTTATTGATTTTATTTATACAGGCTCCGGGACATAAATTAATTTGATAATAAAAACAAGGCCTGCCTGATTGGGGAAAAGTGCAATAAGGAAAAATTCGACGAACTAAAGCTAACATTTTCTTAACTGTGGTATAACTTTGATATGGCCCAAAAATATAAAAATTATCTGTTGGATATTTTTTTAATTGTTGTCCTCGAACAATAATCGGGTAAGGAAAATCAGTATTTTTAAAATGAGGAATAATAATATAAACAAAAGAACGATTATCCTTTTCCTTAACATTATAAATAGGCCAATATTTTTTAATTAAATTTGCTTCCAAAACAAGAGCTTCTAAAACTGAATCGGTTTTGATATATTCAATTTTATTCGCTTGGCTCAAAAGATTTTTTATCTTAGGATTTTTTTGGCTGAAATAACTGCTTACTCTTTTTTTTAAAATAGCTGCCTTGCCCACATAAAGCACTTTTTCATCTTTTTTAAAAAGATAAACCCCCGGAGCAAGAGGAAGGCGGAGGGTCAGACCCCCAAAATTGACTCCTTGAAAGCCTTTATTCATGCGGGTTTGCGAGTGATTTTTTGAAAATGACATAATTTTGATTAATTTTCAAATTAACTCAAAATGGATTTTAAATATTTACCAGTATAAGAATTTTTATTTTTAGCCACAGCTTCTGGAGTGCCATAAGCAATAATTTCTCCTCCTTTGTCTCCTCCTTCTGGCCCTAAATCAATAATCCAATCAGCCGTTTTAATTACTTCTAAATTATGCTCAATAACCATTACCGTATTACCCTTATCCACCAATTTTTGCAAAATTTTCAAAAGCAACCTTATATCTTCATAATGAAGGCCAACAGTCGGTTCATCTAAAAGATATAATGTTTTGTAATGTAAGGGCTTATTTAACTCTCTGGCTAATTTTATTCGTTGCGCCTCGCCGCCAGATAGGGTCGTAGCACTTTGTCCTAATTCAATATAACCTAAACCAACGTCTTTTAATAATTTTAATCTTTCGGCAATAAAAGGGATATCTTTAAATAAATTATAACTTTCATCAACAGTTAAATCTAAAACATCGGATATGGTCTTCCCTTTGTATTTTACTTCTAATGTTTGACTGTTGAATCTTTTGCCGTGACAAACCTCGCATTCTATTAAAATTGGGGGCAAAAAATGCATTTCTATTAACTTGTACCCCGCTCCTTCGCAAGATTCGCATCTTCCCCCCTTTACATTAAATGAAAATCGTGAAGAATTATAACCCCTTTCCAAAGAACCCTCTAAAGAAGCAAACAATTCTCTAATTGGCGTAAAAACTCCGGTATAAGTTGCTGGATTAGAACGCGGAGTTCTCCCAATGGGAGATTGATTAATTTCAATTAAACGCGATAAATTCTCCGCTCCTTTTATTTGAGAAACACACTCTAAGGGCTCATTAATATGATATAAAGATTTGGGCAAATTTTTAATAATAATATCAAATAAAGAAGATTTGCCGCTGCCTGAGACACCGGTCAAACAAATAAATTTTTTTAAAGGTATCCCCAATTTAATATTTTTTAAATTATTTTTCCTGCAGCCAATTAAATAAAGCATATCAGTCATTTTAACTCTTCTTGAAGGAATTTCTATTTTTTTCTCTCCTCTTAAATATTTCAAAGTTAAGGATTGATTTTGCCCTTTTAATAATTCATTAGTTTTTCCCTCAGCCGTTATTTCTCCTCCTTTTTTACCCGCGCCTGGCCCTAAATCTACCATATAATCACTCTCTTTTATGGCTCGCTTATCGTGTTCGGTAATAATAATGGTGTTCCCCAAATCGCGCAAATCTTTCAAAAGTTTTAAAAGTTTTTCTGTATCTCTTTCATGCAAACCAATAGTTGGCTCATCTAAAACATATATTGTACCTGATAATTTTGAGCCAATTTGTGAAGCTAACCTTATCCTTTGCGCTTCTCCACCAGACAATGTGCTAGCTTCTCTATTTAAAGATAAATAACCCACACCAACTTCTTCTAAAAATTTTAATCGGCTAGCAATCTCCTCCAACAAGCTGTAAGCTATTTTATATTCTGTAAAATTAAGATTAGACTCTGTTTGATTAAAAAAAATCATTGCTTCGCTGATAGATAAAGAAGTAATATCATCAATATTTTTCTCACATATTTTAACAGCTAAAGATTCCTTTCTTAATCTTTTCCCCTGACAAACAGGACAAATTTTATCTGAATAAATAAATTCTCTCCCCAAACCAGAACAAGATGGACAGGCCCCGTAAGGAGAATTAAAAGAAAAAAGACGCGGTTCAATCTCAGGAAAAGAAAATCCATCTTTGGGACAAGTTCTTAAAGATGAGAGCAAAAGTTCTTCTTGAATTTTACCCTTTTTATAAAAAAGAACATTTATTAAGCCTTTGCTTAAATTTAAAGCTGTTTCCGCCGCTTCAAAAAGCCGATTTATTTCTACTTTTTTTATTTTATCAACAACAATCTCAATGGTGTGGATTTGATAACGGGAAAGTTCTATGCGATTATGCAGAGAATAAAACTTTTCATCTATCCTTGCCTCATCAAACCCTTTATTTAAATAATCATAAAGCATCTGATAATATTCTCCTTTTCTGCCCAAAACAACGGGTGAGAGAATAATAATCTCGCTGCTTTGCCATTTTTTATATTGTCTTTCTATAATATCTTTTATTTCATCTAAAGATAATTGTTTAATTTCCTTGCCGCATATTGGACAATGCGGTTTGCCAATACGGGCAAAAAGCACTCTTAAATAGTCATAAATTTCAGTAAGAGTAGCTACAGTGGAACGGGGATTATGAGAAAGCGGTTTTTGATCAATAGCAATAGCAGGAGAAAGACCCTCAATATCTTCCACTAATGGTTTTTTCATTTCTCCCAAAAATTGTCTTGCGTAAGGAGAAAGAGATTCAATATATCTTCTTTGCCCTTCGGCAAAAATAGTATCAAAAGCTAAAGATGATTTTCCACTGCCTGAGACGCCGGTAAAAACAATTAATTTATTTTTCGGCAAATTCAAAGAAATGTTTTTTAAATTATGTTGTGATGCTTTTTTAATTTTAATAAATTGATTTTCCATAAAAATTAATCTGTTAAATCAATTAAATTTTGGATCTCTTTTTCAATTGTTTTTGGTTTAACTTTATGTTTTTTATTATATTCCATTTGGATTTTTCTCCTTCTTGTTGCTTCTTCCACTGCTTGTTTTATTGAACCGGTTAAATTATCAGCATATAAAATAACACTCCCCCTGACATTTCTGGCAGCTCTACCCATCATTTGGATAAAAGTTGTTTTACTTCTCAAAAATCCTTCTTTGTCGGCGTCTAAAATAGCTACTAAGGAAACTTCGGGTAAATCTAACCCTTCCCTTAATAAATTAACTCCCACTAAAACATTAAATTTCCCTTGCCTAAAATCCGTCAAAATTTCTGTTCTTTCTAATGTTTTTGTTTCCGAATGCATATAGCGAGAAGATATGCCTTTGGAATTCAAGAATTCTGACAATTCTTCAGCCATTTTTTTTGTTAAAGTGTTCACTAAAACTCTTTCTTTTTTCTCTATTATTTTTTCAATTCTCTCTATTAAATCGTCTATTTGGGATATGTTTCTCTTCTTATCGTAAATCGGCTTTATTTCTATTTTAGGGTCAAGTAAATAAGTAGGCCTAACAATTTGTTCCACAATCACAGAAGAACATTTTTTTTCATAAGGCCCCGGCGTGGCAGAAGTAAATATAACTTGATTAATTTTAGATAAAAACTCTTCGAATTTTAAGGGTCTGTTGTCTAAGGCTGAGGGCAAACGCCAACCATATTCTATTAATATTTTTTTACGCTCATGGTCTCCTTCATACATTCCCCTAATTTGAGGTATAGTAATATGAGATTCGTCGATGATTGTTAAAAAATCGGGTTTGCCATTTTTATCTTTAGGAAAATAAGAAAGCAGTGTCTCTGGCGGCTCTCCGGCTAATTTCCCCAATAAGTGCCGAGAATAATTTTCAATGCCATGACAATATCCCATAATTTTTATCATCGCTAAATCTTGTTTAGTTATTCTTTCTAATCTTTCGGCTTCCAAAAACATTTTTTTCTTTTTAAAATAAGCCAATCTTTCTTTAAGTTCCTCTTTTATATCTCTAACGGCTCTATTTATATCGTCATCGTAAACAATAAAATGTTTAGCGGGAAAAATTATCAGCTGATTCATTTTTTTTAGAAAATTTCTTTTTAACTTATCAATTATTTCTAATTTATTTACTTTTTGTTCAGCTAAATCAATTCTATATATAGTATCTTCTGACGGCGGCATAATTTCAATAATATCCCCTCTTACTCGAAAACATCCTCTTTTAAGCTCTAAATCGTTTCTTTTATATTGCAAACGTACTAATTGTTTTATCAAATCTCCCCTGGTAATTAATTTACCTTCTTCTAAATATATAGCTCGATTCAAATAATTAGCCGGAAGGCCTAAATTATAAATACAAGAAACTGAGGCAATAATAATTACATCTTTTCTGGTCATTAAAGAAGAGGTTGCTAAATGCCTCAAACGCTCTATCTCTTCATTTATCATTGCTTCTTTGGCAATATAAGTATCAGAGGCGGGAATATAAGCTTCTGGCTGATAATAATCATAATAAGAAACAAAATAGTTAATTGCATTTTCGGGAAAAAAGGTTTTAAATTCACGATAAAGTTGGGCGGCTAAAATTTTATTAGGAGAAATGACTAAAATCGGTTTATTTATATTTTCAATAACATTAGAAATAGTAAAAGTTTTACCTGAACCCGTTGTGCCCAATAAAGTAGTAAAACGGTCGCCGCGTTTTATAGCTTTAATTAATTGTTTTATAGCCCTTGGCTGATCCCCTGAAGGATTAAATGGCGAAACTAATTTAAATTTCATAACAAATATCCCCCATCTTTTTATCTATAGGGGTATAAGAATATTAATTTTAATTTATCAGTTTTTTAAGAAAAAACAAGACAAAAAAGGGGGAGCTGGATATTCCGCCTCACAGGACGGCCTTTTCCTAGCTCCCCTTTTATATTTATATTATTCCTCCTTATACTCTAATAATAAGATAATAAAAAAATTTGTCAACATAATTTTAAACAATAATCCCGCCCCCGATTATTTCTTCCCCAACAAAAAAAACAGCTGATTGCCCGGGAGTAATTGCTCTTTGCGGTTTTTTAAATCTAAGAAAATATTTTTTATGGCTAAATGACAAAATGGCGTTTGCTTCTTTTTGGCGATACCTTACTTTCGCTTTTACCTCTATGGGAAGTTTTGGAGGATGTCCAAAAATCCAATTCACTTTTTCTAAAAAAATATCTTTTTTAAAAATTTTTTTTTCGTCTTTAGTAACTATTAAAAGATTATCTTTTATATTTTTTTCTAAAACATAATAAGGCCCTCCGCTTTGCCCTATGCCCCTTCTTTGGCCAATAGTATAAAGGGGTAAACCGTTATGAACCCCCAATATTTCCCCTTTATCAGTTATTATTTTGCCTTTCTTTAAATTAATATATTTTTTTAAAAAATCGTAAATAGTATTTGGGATAAAGCAAATTTCTTGAGATTCTGGAATATTGTTTACAGGCAATTTAAATTTTTTAGCTAATTCTCTAATTTCTTTTTTTTTATAATCGCCAAGAGGAAACAAAACTTTTTTTAATTGATTTTGCCCAAGAGTCCAAAGAAAATAAGATTGATCTTTATCTCTGTCTTTGGATCGGAAAAGATGATATCCCTCTTCTGTTTTTTTTAATTTTGCATAATGGCCAGTGGCTAAATAGTCAGCATTTAATGATAAAATTTTTTTTAGAAGAACGCCAAATTTTATTTCCTTGTTGCAAATTACGCAAGGATTAGGTGTTCTATTTTTTTTGCATTCTCTTATAAAATAATCAACTACTGATTTTTTGAATTCTTTTCTAACATCAAAAACATAAAATGGAATATTCAAAATTTTAGCTGCTTTTTCCGCTCTTCTCTCTTCATCAAGGAAATAATGTTTATTTTTTGCATGGTGCGAAAATTCTTCTTTTGTACCTTTCCATGTTCTCATAAAAATTCCCATAACATCAAAATCAGCCCTTTTTAAAAGGGCTGCTGCTACTGTGCTGTCTATGCCTCCGGACATAGCCACGATCACTCTTTTTTTAATTTTTCCCTCTTGCTTTTTCATCTCCATATATTTTCTTTCCCGGCATTTATCTGGTCTACGGCCCGAAACCGCTGCTCCACAGCGAAAACTCTAATTCCAAATTTCTAAAGTCAAAATTCAAAATTTTTTTTACATCTCCTTCATTTTTCGCTCCCACCATTGATAAATTGTTTCGCGATGTTTTTTACTTCCTGCCTCTCTGTAGTATTTAATTCTTTGTTCTAAGGTTTTTCTATATTGATCAAAAAATTTCTTATCTTTTAACGATTTAGACGCCATTTTTATGTCCCAATCTTCTTTCTTCTTGAGAAATTCCGGATCATAATAACGGTTAAGAGAAAGGTCAAAGTCTATGGGAATAACCTTAAAATTTCGTTTGATGATTTTTTTAGCCAGGATATTCATCTTTCGTTCTCTTGTTTTCTCAACAAAAATATAAAATTTTTTTTGTCCTACAATTTTTCTGGCGATTCTCTCAGCTCCAAGAATATTCTCCATAGTAGAAAGCGATTTTTGTTCTAATGCATAACGCCAATTTTTGGTATATTTTTTGACAAAATCGCGCCTAGCCAGAAAGATAAAAAATTTCTTCATCTCCCCTGCCTCAGTTCTTTTGTAGGGTTTAAAAAGATCTGTCGGGCCGCCGCAAAAAATTATCAACGGGCTATTTTGCTTAGTTTCTAAACAAATTTGATAAATATGATTAAAAACCAACCCTAAATACCTTTTTTGTTGCTCATCTTTAAAAATATTTTTAGCAACGCCGTAACCAGGAATAATAAAAATATTTTTCATAAATATAATATTACTAATTAAAATGCAAACAAAAGGACTTGCTATCTTAACTTTGTTAAGACAAACTTTGTTGAGGCAAGAATTCTCTTATAATTCTTTTTTAAATTTTTTCTAATTAGGCAATATTGTATTATAATGAGGTAATAATTAAGAGAGCGAGCCCACTATTTGTGCGCAGAAGGGCTAGGTAAGGACAACATTTCGCAAAGCGAAACTGGAAAATTGCGGCAACAAAAAAACAAGGGCGAAACAAATTATTTGATGGTGGACCCGCGGGGAGTCGCACCCCGGACTCCTCCATGCCATGGAGGCATTTTACTGCTATACTACGGGCCCAATGCCCAAGGCGGGAGTCGAACCCGCATGCTCAAATGAGCACAGCTCCTCAAGCTGCCGCGTGTACCTGTTTCGCCACTTGGGCTTGTTATTCTTTTATTTCTTTTAGTTTCTTTTTGTAATCTCTTAAATAATACAATTTTGCCCTATTAACCTTATGTCTTTTTACCACTTCAATTTTTTTAATAGATGGAGAATAAATAGGAAAAATTTTTTCTACCCCAATGCCACCAATAGCTATTTTGCGTACAGTTATGGTCGCTCCAGCTTCTTTTCTCCCGTGGTGAGACAAAACTATTCCTTCAAAAACCTGTACTCTCTCTTTGGGATTGCCTTTAGCATCTGTATCAATAAATTTTTCATATACTCGAATGACCATTCCCGGCTTAATATCGGGTAAAGGCTCTTTTTTGTTTTGTTCCTCCTCTATTTCAGCTTCATTTTTTTTTGTTTTATTTTCTTCTGCCATAATATAGAAAAATTAAAAATCAAATTTTAAAATACAAAATTAAAGTAACCTATAAATTATTAATCCTTTGTTCTAAAAGCTATTTAAAAATTATCTCTTTTACTTTTTCCACCGCTTCGTTTAATTTTCCCTCCTTATTAATCACTACAGCATCCCAAAAAGATAAATTTTTTATTTCTTCTCGCGCTTCTTTTAATCTTTTTTTTATAACCTCAGGTTTATCCTGCCCTCTTTTTTTTAAACGTTTTTCTAAGTTGTCTATATTTTCCGGGGCAATGAAAATAACTTTTGAATTAGGAAATTCTTTTTTTATTGTTTTAGCCCCCTGAGGGTCTACTTTAAATATAATGGGCAATGGATCGTTCAAATATTTTTCTACATCTTTTTTTTGTGAACCATAATAATAGCCATAAACATCTGCCCATTCAACCAATTTATTTTTTCTAATTAAATCTTCAAATTCTTCTTTTGAGATAAACCAATAGGGATTTCCTTGGCTTTCACCCTGCCTCATTGGTCTGGTGGTTGTAGTAATAATTTCTCTAAATTCTAATCCTTGCTTTTTAAGTTCGCTAATTATTGTATCTTTGCCCACACCAGAGGGGCCGGAAACAACGAAGATATTGTTCATTTTAAAGTATTTAAAAAATTTTGTAAATCAGAAGGAAGAGGACATTTAAATTTCAAAAATTTGCCATTTGGCTGGTAAAAACTGAGATAAATACAATGAAGGAAAAGGCGATTCAATAAAATAGGCTGATTTTTAAACTTATAATCTTTGTCTCCAACAATGGGTATTTTTATATAAGATAAATGAGCTCTTATTTGGTGTGTTCTACCAGAGAGAGGGATTATCTCCAAAAGAGTAAAATCTTGATATTCTTTAAGTGTCTTATATTTTGTTTTGGCTGGTTTAGATAATTTAAGATTAGTATAGCCGGCAACTATTTTCCCCTTCTTGGTCCAACCTATGGGGACGTCAATAATTCCTTTTTTTTCCAGCGGTCTACCATAAACCAAGCCAATATATTTTTTTTTAACTCTTTCTTTTTTAAATTCAGAAATTAAATAATTATAAAAATAATTATTTTTAGCCACTACCAATAAACCGGAAACGTCTTTATCTAAACGGTGAACAATGCCCGGTCTACCGGCTTGTCCAACATTGGCTATAAATGGATAGTGTTCTAAAATGGATTGGACCAAAGTATTTTCTTTCTCGTATTTTGTAGGATGAACCATCACCCCTCCCGGTTTATTTAAAATTAAAAAGTCTTCAGTTTCAAAAATTATATTTAAATTTGACATTTTCTAAATTTAGGGCTCACAACCCTAATTTCAAAAATTCGTCTTAGAACGTAGATTTGATGCGGATTAGGGAAGGATGTCTTTTGGGGACTGTCCCCCACTAAGAAGAATGGTTTGCTCTTTGGTGGCTAAGTTTTTGGCTTGGATTTTTAAATGTGGAATTGGTTTAATATTTTCCACATTTAAAATCGCTAAAACTTTTTTTAAACTATTTTGTTTATCCTCCTCTAAATAATAGGGTATAAAAATTTTGGGTTCTAATTCTTTTTTAAAATTGCTAATATCAGATGGCTTTATTTCGTTTAGCCCAATGGGAAAAATTAAAATATC
This sequence comes from Parcubacteria group bacterium ADurb.Bin159, assembly GCA_002070355.1. Classification (NCBI taxonomy): domain Bacteria; species Parcubacteria group bacterium ADurb.Bin159. Next base: position 12,229 of record MWDC01000004.1, read on the forward strand.
TGTATTCAAAAAAAGATCCGACGATTCGTCTTTAGGTAATGTTTTTATTGGACTAAAAAATAATAAATTTATATTTTCGGCTGAAATTTGATAACATATTGATTTATGCTCCTTATCCAAAAACCGAGCATTAATAAAAATACCTTTTACTTCATATTCTCCAGGCCCTAAAATTATAAAACTATTTCCCGTATCTTTAATTTGATTTTTTTCTGAAGTGAACAAAATAACGTCTGCTTGAACCGGCTTTTTAGGGTCAATAAAAATTACTTTTCCGTCTAAAAGAATAATTTTAAAAGTTGTATTGCCTTGCCAAATAAGGACCATAATAAAAAATCAAAAATCAAAATGAAAATGTAAAAATTAAAGTAATTATCTACAGTAATTTTTTTATATTACATATAGTAGATTTCGGTTTTTACAATTTTTTTATAAAGATTCTCGTATTCTTTGGCTGATTTTTGCCACGAAAAATCTTGCTTCATTAATAGGCAGATCACTTTATGCCAAAAATTTTTTTTGTTAAAAAGAGATAAACCATATTGAACCGCTTTCCATAATTTATTACTATCATATTCAGTAAAAATAAGACCATTACCGTTTAATTTTTTGCCGAAAAAAATTTTTTTAAGCTTTAACGGTTTAACCGTATCCTTTAAACCTCCCACTTTTCGAACAATAGGACAACTGCCGTATCTCATAGCTATCATCTGCCCCAAACCGCAGGGTTCAAATTTAGAGGGCATTAAGAAAAAGTCACTAGCGGCATAAATTTGACGAGATAAGGGCTCGTTAAATTCAATAAAAACTTTTACATTTTCTTTATATTTTTGGGCTATTTTTTTTAAAGCATTTTCTGTCTCTTTTTCTCCTTGTCCTAAAATAACTATATCGGCGTAAGAAACAAGAGAGGGAATAATTTTAAGCACTAAATCAATGCCCTTTTGAAAAGTTAAGCGGGAAACAATTGCAAATAACGGCCTGTCTTCCCATGTTTTTAAACCAATTTTCCGTTTAAGTTCAATTTTATTATTTTTTTTATTTTTAAGCGATTTAACTGAATAATAATGAAATATATTTGGATCAGTTTCAGGGTTAAAATTTTCATAATCAATACCATTTAGAATGCCGCAAAAATTGTTTTGTCTTTTTTGAAAATAACTTTGCAATCCTCGGGAAAAATAAGGTTTTGTTAAAATCTCTCGGGCATAATTAGGACTTACTGTGTTTATAAAATCAGCAGTTAAAACTCCCTGTTGCATAGAATTAAAATCTCTGCCAAATGGACCATAAAATGGTTCTTCCAAACTAAAATATTCGTTTCCTTCAAATTTCAAAAAATTCATTGTCTCTTGCCAATTCCATCTCCCCTGCATAGCTAAATTATGAATAGTAAAAAGAACTTTCGGCTTTTTAATATAACGATTATCTAATTTCAAAAAAAGAGGAACAGTGGCTGTATGCCAATCTTGAATATGATAAATATCCGGATGCCAATTTAATGCCCAAGGAATTTCTAAAATACTTTTAGAAAAAAAGAGAAATCTTTTTATTTCATTAAATTGACCATTTTCGCTGTAAATTGGTCCTTCACTTAAATATTTTTTATTTTCTATAAGATAAATAGGTATTTTGGTTTGAGGCAGAGGGGTTTGGTAAATATTTATTATCTGTTTATCGTCTCCAATCTGAACTGGAATATTTTTTGATAAAAGAGATAGAGGATATTTTTTTTGTATTATTTCCTCATAAAGAGGAAGAACAAGCCTTATGTCTTGTCCAAAATCAAAAAGATATTTTGGCAAAGCTCCGGTTACATCAGCTAATCCCCCTACTTTAGCTAAGGGAGCTATTTCTGCTGAGACGAAAAGAATCTTCATAAAGCGATTTCTTCAAATTTATGAACTGTTTTAAAATATTCCCAAAGAGAAAAAATAAGCACTCCCCAATTTAAAGGTAAATCTCCGTGATAATCAGAACCACAAGTAATAAAAAGATTAAATTCTTTGGCTATTCTTTGCCAATAATCTTGTTCTGCCCAAGAGTGGTGGGAACTAATTGCTTCTAATCCATCTAAACCAAGTTCTTTTAAATTTTTAATAATCTCCCAATCTTTAAATCTGAGGTGTTCTCCTGGGTGGGCTAAAACCGCTTTGCCCCGAGCTTGATGAATTAACTTTATAGCCTCGCGCGCGGGAATTTCCGTTTCTGGACAAAGAAAAAAATATTTTTTAAAATAAAACCCAATAACATCCCCTACTCCCAAAATCTGGTTTTGCCGTAAATTCATTTCTTGTTTTAATTTTTTAAAATTATTCCCTTCCATTAAAATTCCTGCTACCTTACCTAAACCTTGATAAACCGAAGGACCATTAAACACCTCTTTTTCTTCAATTTCCCACTTATCTTTTTTAAGAACCCGAACAATGTTTTTTAAAACAGATATTCTTTGCTCTTGTAATTGATTTAATGCTTTTTTAAGGTCAAAATTATTTCTATCAAAATTATAACCTAAAAGATGAAGATGGTATTGATTAAAATTAGTATAAATTTCTACGCCGGGAATAATTTTAATGTTTTGTTTTTCTCCGGCTGTTATCATCTCTTCAATGCCTTCTATCCCATTATGGTCAGTCAAAGAAAGTGTTTTTATGCCAAAGCCCTTAGCTTTTTCAATTAAATCAATCGGACTTAACACGCCGTCAGAATAATGAGAATGAATATGTAAATCAATAAAGGACATAATATAAATAGCATAAACAATGCTTTTTTTTATTATAAGACGATTTTAAGATTATTCAAGCTCTCTTCAGCTTTTTCTAATAATATTTTTAGCCCTTGAGATTTATATTGAGGATTTGGCTCAATAAAAGCATGGATAGCGGCTATTTGTAAATACTTGTTAGATTTTAAATAAAATAATCTCTTCTTTTCCAAATCAGATATATTTTTTTGAAAATAATTTTCACAAAAACTATCAATAATTTTATTTTTTATTCTCTCTTTTGAGGGGCAATAATAACGGAACATTGATTCTGTTTGAACAATAAAACTAGCTACATCAATTAACGGGTCATCTAAACAGCTATCTCCGAAATCTATAACACCGATTTTACCTTGTTCTATTAAAATAATATTTCCCCAATGAAAATCCCTATGAATTAACACAAGAGGACCTTTATAGGAAATTCCCTGTTTTTTCTTCTCTTGCCAAAGTTCGTCTAAAAGATAACGCATTTGAGGATAAAATTCCGGCGCGCATTTTCTAACTAAAAACGCCCAATGACGGCGACTGGACAACTCAAGGTACTCCCCTCCTTTCCGAAATAAATTTCTTGATTTCGGCGGAATAGGCAGATGATGTAATTTGTAAAGAAAATTAGCTATAGCGGGCGTATTAGTTAAAAGAGGATTTAAATTTTTATGCTCTTCCAGCATATTCTGAAAATTTATTCCTTCCAAATTTTCATAAAGAATCATATTTAACGAAGAAATATAATCAAGCGGATGAGAGACCAAACCAGTAAAACCGTTTTCTTCTAAAAAACAAAGGGATTGATAATGTCTTTTGGGGCAAAGATGTAAACTATTAATTTTCGCTCTAACAATTTTCGTTTTCTTTTTATTTTTAAAAGCAATATCAAGATTATATTGAAGAGATATGTTTCTAAATTTCCCTCGGAAATTTCTGTTAATTTTAATATCTAAATTCAAAAGTTTTTGCGCTCCGGGAAAATATTTTTTAATTCGTGGAGAAAAAAAATCTCTTGCCCAATTAATATCAAGAGCTTTTTTAGCATTAATTTTTTTATTGACTGGTTCAAAAAGCATAAAAAATTAAAATCGTGCCCGCCTACCAATAAGACAGGGTCTACCCTAATTGCCAAATTAATTTGCGTAGATAGAAATCAAGATACCCTAAAATTTTTTTTAAATAGTCCTTAAATGAATATTTGATATGTTTGCCTTTATTATTTTTTGGGGAAAATCCGCTAATTTTAAATTTAAAATTAAAGGGAGCGGAAATAATATAAGGTATTTTTATTTCTAAATGAGAATTTTTTCTTTTAAAGGGCAAAGGAACCCAAGCAATATTCTCGGCTAAAAGCGAAATAGTTAGATATTTTCCTTTATTTTTATCTTTGGTTTTTAGAAATTGGAAAAAATGATAAAGAACGCTGTTTTCATCTATAATAATTTTTAATTTATCTTTAAAAACATAATATTTATTTTGGCCAGGATTTTGATGAAATCCTTCTTTCTCAAACTTCGCTTGACTATAACTATCCCAAACATTTTTTTCTAATTGATAAGTAATGTCTCCTGCCGGTATTTCAGTAAGATAAAAATTGTTAAATTTATCCCAACTAAAACCCAAAGGGTGAGATGCTTCACCAAAAGATTTCCCCTCTTGCCATTCTAAAAACGCTTTTTCCAAAAATTCTAAAAGTTTTTTTCTCTGAACTTTAATAAATTCTTCTTGGCTAAACTCTTCAAAATGCTTTTGAGCAAAAGGAGAAAATTCTTTAACATTATATTCCCAATATGATTTCAGGGAAGGAAGATGGCGGCTTATAGACAGGTCGTCAATAACATGTAAAACATCATAAATATCCGCTCCACTTTTTAATTTATAAATAGCATCTCGCCATTTAATTGCTTTTTCAAATTCCTGCTTTTCTATCGCTTTTTTCATTTCATCTTCAAACTCTAAAATCATTGAATTGTATGTCGCTCCATAAACTCTTTCTTTGTACGGCTTATTATTTTGCGAAGTGCGATAGGCTTTTCTATACGCCTCCCTGATTAATCCTTGGCGTTGCCAAGAAAAAGCAAGATCTATAATTTCCTGGTAATATTTTTCTGCTTTTGCTTTAATTTCTGAAGAAATGTTTTCTGCAGAAAAAATTACATCTTTTAACGCCCAAGCTCCTTCTTCTATCATCTCTAAACTCCACCAAGGTTTGGCTGATGCCCACCAATAACTATCGGAAGATATGGCTTTATCAAGTTTTTCTCTTATTATATGATAATTAGCTTCATTTTTTAAATTTTTAACTTGGTCGATAACAAAATAAGTAAACTCCCATTGTTTTTGATGAATAGGATTTGATGGGTCTTGCCAAAGTAAAAAAGGATAGCTTTTTAGAGTATTTTTTTCTTTTTCTAAATAAAAATCTTGTTCCTCTGAAGACCAAGTAGAAGGGCGAATAGAAATTTTTTCTTTTGTTTTTAATTTATTAACAACTTCTGTGCCCTTACAAAAACAAGAAGAAAAATCAGGTGATTTGTAAATATCAAAAAGAAATTCTTGAAGACCTGGACGATGATGACCAAAAGTTTCCGCATCCATAACCGTTAAAATATATTTTTTCTTTTTTAGGTCTTCGCCGATTTCTTCTTTTAAAGAATTAATATTTCTTAAAATCGCCGAAAGAATAAGAACGCTTAACCTTTTATAGCGAAATAAAATTTTTAAATCTTTTGTCCCTTCTATGGAATATACTTGATTAAAATCCGGCTTGCCTAAAGGAGCGGCTAATTCTTCGGCAATAATCCAAGAAAAGCCAAGATTTTCTATAATTTTAGCTAAATTCAAATTAATAGCCAATTCCGGAGAGAAAAAACCCAATAAATCAACCTTCCCTAAATATTTAATTAAGGTTTTATTATTTAGATTAACTTGACGAACAATTTCTTCCTCCGGCAAAAGGGGTAAAAAGGGGTGATATATAGCTGAACCGGTCAATTCAATTTGCTCTCTTTTTATTAATATTTTTAAATTTTCAATAATATCCACAAAACCATATTTATCCAATAATTCCAAAAGTCCGCCATTGATATTAAAAACCGCCTTAGCTTTAGAATTAGATAAGAACCCCTTAATTAAGGGACGGTAACTTTCATTAACCACTCTCTCTAAAATATCAAATTGCTGATTAAAGGGCTGATAAAAATGAAGAAAATTTATCCAAGACATAAAAATTTATTTTTCTCCTATCGATTTAGTCATTATACAACGACCGGATTTTAGACATTTATCTATTTCTTGATCAATTTTATTTTTAATAGTTTGGGCTTGGTTAAAATAAGATACGGGTAAATCTTTTTTTAGGAGGGTAAAAATTTTTAAAAATAAATCAACACTACGAAAGACAATATGGGGATTCCACCAAGGATTAGCTGACGCCCACCAATAACCATCGCTTGATAAGGCCTCATCTAAAAGCCGCCGCGCTGACTTAAAATTGGAATTTCCCCTACCTAATTTTATGGCTTTCAAAGCAAGCTCAGTTAATTGCCATTGGTACTGATGAATAATATTTTCCGGATGTTTCCATAGACCATAAGGAATATTATTTTGTAATTGCTCTTCAGTAGAAGACCAGCTTGAAGACAATGGTTCTACTGTTTTTTCTTTCTTAAAGAGAGAAAAGGATTCTTTCCCTAATAAAATTTTTATTTTTGGATTTAAAAGCAATTTAGCCCAAATCTCATCTCTTTTTTTAAAATGATGCCCCAAATTTTCTCCGTCAAAAGCAGTGATGAGAATATTTTTAGAACGACCATCTTCTTTTAACACCGACCAAAATTTGGCTTCATCTCTTAAATCTTTGTCAAAAAAAACATTACTTAATATTCTATGGCGGAAAATAACTAATAAATTTAATTTATCAATACGCCAATTGTTATTAAAAATATCTTGTCCTATTTTGCCGTTATAAGAAATTTCATCTAAAATAATATATTTATATCCCAATTTATCTATAATTTGAGCTGTTTTTTTATTATAAGCCAATTCGGGAAGAAAAAAACCATAAGGCCGAGGCTGCCAAAATTTTCCAAAATGTTTAGAACACGTCTCCTCATTTAGTTTAATTTGCCGAATCGCTTCTTTTTGAGGCAAAAGAGGTAAAATGGGGTGATATTTTGCTGAACCCAAAAATTCAATTTGTCCCTTTTCAGCCAAAAATTTAATCTGATTTAAAATATGATTATAACCAAAATTATTAAAATGCTCAACCAAAGAAGCGCTGACATTCAAAGTAATTTTTATATAAGGATTTTTTTCTAAAATATTTAAAATAGGCTGATATGCTTCATCAACCACTTTGTCCACAATTTTTTTTGTCTGCCACGAAGGCTGATAAAAATGTAGAACGTTTACCCAAAACATAAAAAATCGTGTAATTGTTTTTATATATTATTTCTTGTTAATTTCTATTGCTTTTTCATACAAAGCCACATATTTTTCCGCTGGCAATACCCAGGAATAAGATTGCTTCATGCTTTTAACTACTAAATTTCTCCATTTTCGCCGATGTTTATAATTTTCTAAAGCTCGAGTAATAGCCATCAATAAATCAGAAGAACTGTAAGAAGTGAAAACAAAACCGTTTCCTTTCTCGGTTGTGGGATTGTAGTCAGTAATAGTATCAGTTAAACCACCAACTTTATAAACTATAGGAATAGAGCCATAACGAAGACTAATCAATTGTGAAATGCCGCAAGGTTCAAAACGAGAAGGCATTAAATAAAGATCTGAAGCAGCGTAAATTTTTCTACTTAAATCTTCACGAAAAGGAGTAATAAAAAGAAATTTTTTGGGATATTGTTTTTGAACTTTTTTAAAAGTTTTAATATAAGATTTTTCCCCGCTTCCAATAATAGCGATTTGCAAAGGGAGCACTAATAATTTATCTAATATTTGCAAAATCAACTCAAAGCCCTTTTGCTCTGTTAAACGATTAGCCATACCAATTAAAGGTAAATTTCGATTAACTTCTAGATTGTATTCTTTTTGCAAAAGCACTTTATTTTTAATTTTATCTTCTAAATTATGAATTCCATAATTAATATAAATATGTTTATCAAATCTCGGATTAAAAATATGATAATCAACACCATTGATAATGCCGTAAAGTCTATTTTTTCTTTTTTTTAAATATTTATTCAAACCGCAGCCAAATTTAGGGGTTATTATCTCTTGAGCATAACGTTCGCTTACGGTATTAATTAAATCTGAATAAAGAATGGCCCTTTTAGTAAAATTGAGCCATTTAATTTTTTCTAAATCAGCAGGAGGGGTTCCTTTTCCTCTGTCTTTTTTTTCCGGCGGAACCTCCCACCAATTAAATGGTCCTTGAAACATTAAATTATGAATAGTAAAGAGTGTAGCGCCTCCATTTAACAAAGCGTCATTTTTATATTTTGTTTTTAAAAAATTAGCTATAAGTCCCGTTTGCCAATCATGACTGTGATAAACATCTACTTTCCAATGAAAAGCTCTTATCATTTCAAGCGCGGCAAGATTAAAAAGTAAAAAACGCAATCCATCGTCTAAGCTGCCGTAGAGATGATTGTTCTCCCCAAAAAGAGAATTTTCCGAGATAAAAAAAACAGGATATTTGTCCTGGGTTATAGTTTTGAAATAATTAAATTTAAAATTTCTACCAACGTAAGGAATATCTATTTCTAAGTCCAATTTTTTAATGGGAAAATTTTTTTCTTTAATAAATTTATAAAAAGGAGTTACCACTGAAACATGATGTCCTATTCTTTTTAGGGCACGTGGCAAAGAACGGCTTACATCGGCTAAACCGCCCGTTTTAGAATAAGGAGAAATTTCTGAACTAAATTGAACTATCTCCAAATGTTTCATAAACGCGATTTTATAAATAACCTAAATGGCGGGCAGCGATAATAAACATAGCATAACTCCAAGCTAAAGGATAAACGCCAACTCGATCATCAGAAAAAATCTGTTCTGGCAAATATCCTTGATAAGGAGCGAGTTTGTCTAAGGGCCAAATAAAGTAATCTCTCGCTTTTTTAATATTTCCAATTTTAATAAAATAAATAGAAAGCCAAAAGTTCAAAACTGGCCAAGCTCCCCCTCCTTCGGCGGCGCTGCCCTCGCTATCAAAATAATCAAATTGATAACGATGCACGCCTCCATCAATAACTATATTTTTTTCAATCGCTTCAATAGTATTTTTAATTTTAATATCTTGGTAATCAAAAATTTCAAAAGGCCAAGCTAAACCAATTAAGGAAGCATCTATATTCGTATCATTAACTTTCCCTGCATTGCGATAAAAATAACCATCTTGAGAAGAATATGCTTTATTAATTTGGTTAATCATTTCCAATGCTTTTTCTTTCCAAATGGATTCTCCCAACATAGTTGATGCCCCGAGAAGACCACGAGCGCAAGCAGCCAAAGAATAAGTATGGTTATTAGCCATAGTTAAAGTTGTTTGGCGATAGCGTTCTTCCCAAATATCAATCGTATGCTCTTTAAAATGCTCTCCCTGCCAATCATCAACTAAACCATCAGCTAATCTTCTAATTAAATCTTCAATATCTTTTGTTAATGGTTTCCCTTTATAAAGTTGATTTATTACCCAAAGCATAGTGCCACTTTGGTCAGGTTGAAACATTTTGCCCATACTGCCAAAACGGCCATTAGTTGAATAATTAGAATATAGAATTTTAGTACGAGCGAAATCTTGAGGTCTTTCCCATAGCCAATCAAAAAATTTTTTTTCAAATCTTAATCCTAAATAATGAGCAGCTAAAACGATAAAGGCAGCATCTCTTGGCCAAACCCAACGATAGTTTGCTCCAGTACGAGGATAATATATTTTATCCGTGTTAGCCGCAACAATAGCTCCATTTTCTAAAAAACAATCTTTAAAAATTTCGCGAGATTGTTCTATTATTTTATTAATTGTTTGCTCTGAAATTGATGCTTTGGACATAATAAAAATATGTCAAATATTAAATATTAAATTCTATATTTTATTTTCCACAATTTTGTCCGTAAGCAATGGCTAATGCTAAAGCGTCAGCAGCATCATCGGGTTTAGGAATATTTTTTAATTTTAAAACCTTTTTTACTGTTTTTTGAACGTCTATTTTAGAAGCATGGCCATAACCAGTTAAAACCATTTTTACTTGAAGGGGAGCGACTTCTTTTATTTCTATTTTTCGGCGACTAATTGGTTGGCTATCTCTATTTTGAGAAATTGCTAAAAGAATAACCCCCTTAACCTGACCTACGTTAATAGCTGTTTTGGCGTTTTTGGCAAAATAAACATTTTCAATGACTATTTTATCCGGCTCATAATAATCTAATAAATGCTTTGCTTGATGATAAATTAAGGAAAGACGGCGTTCAAAAGAGGTCTTGGCTAGTGTTTTAATACAGCCAAAAGTAACCAAAGAAAAAGAATTCTTCCCCTTTTTTTCTATTAAACCATATCCTGTAGTAGCTACCCCGGGGTCAAAACCCAAAATTAGCATAATAATATGTTAAATGTCAAATGCTAAATATCAAAATCAGAAATTTCTAATTTTGAAATTCCGCTCTTAGTAGGAACTTCGAAAAGAAATTCTAAATTCAATATTTATCCGATATTGGAATAATAATCATTAATATCGGGATTTTCATCTAATTCAGCAAAAATGGCGTCAACTTTCTTTTGATCTTCAGGAGATATTTTAATTAAATTTTTGGCAAACCACTCTATTTCAGCGTAATCAACTTTTAAATTCATTTCTTGCTCTAAGGCATTTTTTACTCTTTCTAAATCCTCTGTTTTGATTAAAACAACCAATTCATCGTTTTCTTTTTTAACATCTTCAACCCCTAAATCAATAATTTTAAGCTGTAATTCGTCTAAATCTTTTCCTTTCAAATCAGAAATTCTTATAACTCCCTTCTTCTCAAACATCCATAAAACACTATTTTGTTTAGCTAAATTGCCTCCATATTTTGATAAAATATGGCGTAAATTGGCTAAAGTGCGATTCCGATTATCCGTCAACACTTCAATAACCAAAGCAGCATTAGATGGTAAATAGGCTTCGTAAGTTACGCTTTCTATGGCCGTCTCTTTGGTTTTACCGATACCCCGGTCAATAGCCCTTTCTACATTAATATTAGGCATATTAATTTGCCTTGCTTTATCTATAGCCAATCGAAGTTTAAAATTCATTTGAGGGTCTCCTCCTCCTTCTCGCGCCGCTACAGTAATCATTCGAGCCACTTTGGTAAAAAGACTCCCCTTTTTAGCGTCAATAGCGCCTTTAGAGTGTTTTAATTTTGCCCATTTGCTATGTCCTGACATAAAAAAATAAAAACACAAATCTCAAAATTTGCTTTAAAACTCCCTTAAAAACAGAATTTCAAATTTGACCTTTATATCTCTCTATTATTGTACCTTAAATTAATAAAAAGGCAAGCAATATTGACAAAAACAAAAAAATAAGGTATAGTAATGTTATGTTTTCTTTGGATAATCAAAGATTTATTAAATCTTTAGATAAAAAAAATTTGGCGTCTGTTATAGAACAATGGCCTAATTATAGCCTAAAAATCTTAGAAAAAGCCCAAAAAGAATTATCTATCCCTCAAAATTGGGTTAATAAAGGGAAAAACGTTTGTTTTTATAAAATCATAGTTAATGGAATGGGAGGGTCGGGAATCGTCGGCGATGTTGCTAAATTGGTGGCTAATCCTCGACTTCCTTTTATTGTCTTTAAAAATAATAAAATTGATTCGGTTTTAGATGAAAATACTCTTTTTATCCCTATCAGTTTTTCAGGCAATACTAATGAAGTATTAATTTGCCTTAAAATGGCTTTATCTAAAAAAGCAAAAATTTTTATCATCACTTCTAATGGAAAACTTCTAAAACTGGCGAAAACAAAAAAAATACCATTTTTCCAAATAAAACATCCCGGACCTCCTCGCCTTGCCTTGGGCCCGCAACTTGTTCCTTTACTTATTCTTTTGGAGAAACTTCATCTGTTTCAATCAAATCATTTAATTCCTGTCTTAAAAAAGAATTATCAAGTTAATAAAAAATTTTCCCCTCCTGTTTTATCTAAAAAAAATTTAGCCAAACAAATTGCTTTCACTCTTTTTAATTATTTACCTATAATAGCAACTTCTTCAAAAGAAAAAGTTTTAGGCGAAAGATGGATGACCCAATTCCACGAAAACAGTAAAAATTTTGCTTTTAATTGCCAATGGCCGGAAATTTTTCACAATTTAGTGGAAGCAAATTTGCCTCAGTCAATTAAAGAAAAACTTTTTTTTATTATTTTATCGTCTAAAAACGAAAATTATATTAAAAAACTAACCTTTTCTTTTAGAGAAAAACAAATTTCTTATTTAACTATTATTGGTCAAGGAAAAAATTATTTAGAAAAAATTTTTTATTTAATAACTTTAGGCGATTGGGTTTCTTATTATTTGGCTATTTTAAATAATGTTGACCCTACTCCAGTAAAACATATTGAACGACTGAAAAAATTAGATTACAGAATATAAAATTTTGAATTTGATATCTGACATTTAACATTTGACATATTTTTATTATGTCCAAAAAATCAATTTTTATCTTTTTATCTATTGCTTTTTGCTTTATTTTCACCAATAATGCAGCTGCTCTTTCTTATCAACCGGATTTAACTATTAAATATGATTGGAAATATGTAACCTTAGGAGGAGGTGTTGTAAACTCAACCGGAGACAACCAAATGGCCCATGATTTTATTGAAGGGTATAAAAAAGTGTCATACACTATAAATATCTATAATGCTGGAGACGATAAAGACAAATTTCTTCTTTGGGGTTCAGCCGGTAATCAATATTGGGATATTAGCTATACAGATAGTGTAGGCAGGGATATTACTTCGCAAATGACTTCTTCTGGCTGGACAACTGTTACTCTTTGGCCTAAAGAAAAGGAAAAAATTAATATGAGAATTATTCCCAAAAAAGGCATTAATTATGGGCAAGAAGATACTTTTTTTGTTATGGCTAAATCTTTAAGCGCTCCTTCTAAAATAGATAAAGTGATGACTCATCTTAGTGTTCGTTTTAAAGAAGAAACAAAAGAAAATCCTCCTCAATTTTCTAATCCTGCACCAGAGAAAGAAACGGGTTTAAGCGAAACCTCTACTGTATCTTCCTCTCAACCAGATTTAGAGGTTAAAACCTGCGGAGAAAATAATTATTTGGGTAAAAATATTTTTGAGGCAAAAGATAAAATTGAAAAGCAAATATCTCAAATTATAACTAATGCTGCTTATGGGCCAGCTTGCTTTAATGTTAAATTAACCAATAATAGCGCTATTCCTGATTCATTTTTTGTTAAGGGCCCAACTGTTATAGAAGGCAATTGGTCTATTGATTATTTTTCTTTTAATAAGGAAAACCAAAAAAATAACATTAATTCGGAAATAATTAAAGAGTCATTTTCTCTTACTCTTAACCCGGGTGAAAGCCAAATATTTGAAATACAAATCCAACCCGCCTTAGAAGCGATTAATGAAGAAATTGAGGAATTTTTAATTTTTGCTCAATCTAAAAATGATATAAATAAATTAGATTACATTCTTTTATCAATAAAAATTGATACTGATTTAGATAAAGATGGAATGAGTGACATTTGCGAAAAAAAATATAATCTTGATTTCCGTAACCCGAAAGATGGAGAAATTGACATTGATGGAGATGGGCTTACTAATCAAGAAGAATGTTTTTATCAAACGGATCCGCGAAAAAAAGATACGGATAATGATGGTCTTTGGGATGGAGCAAGTTGTGAAAAAACTATTCTTTATTTGCCAGGATCAAAAAATGAGCATTTTGTTATTGCCGGTCCGGTCTTAACCGCTAAAGGTGAAATCGCCCGCGAACAAAATATTTCTTTTCATTTAACAGGGAATAATGTTGATTATACTATAATTAAAAAAACTGATGATAATGGATTCGCTATATTGAGAATTCCTCCAGAATATTTGGTAAATTTTGGCCAATATTTCATAGAAACCAAAGGCAATGGAACGGTTTGGCAAGAAAATACTTTTTTTATCGCTCCCTGGGGGAAAATTATTGATAAAAAAACAGAAATAGGTTTAAATGGGGCCCAAATTAATCTTTTCAGCTGCCAGGGAAATTGCTGTCAATTAATAGCTCAAAGCATATCAGATGAAAATGGCCTTTGGGACAATTTTATGGTTTCTTTGGGTAATTATCAATTAAAAATAACTAAACCGGGATATAAAAATTTCCGTTCTCAAATTTTTACTCTCAAAGACGATACCTTAGAACAAACAATTTCTCTTTCGCCGGTTAATTCTTTAGGCACAAAAATTTTATTGATTATTCTTGGATTAGCGCTTTTAGCCATTCTTATTTTCTCTATTTATAAAATTTGGCCTAAAGTATCTTCTCGAGGAGAGTTAATCCAGTCATTCCAACCAGACGGGCAAATTAAATTAGAAAAGGAAGAAGATTATTTAGGCGATACTATTTATAATTTATCTGGTGAAGGACAAACAAAAAAACAATATATTAAATCTGACGAAACGGCTATTTTCCATATTCGTATTCAAAACGACGGAGCCCGACCTGATAAATTTTTAATTCGCGCGCTTCCTGTTGAAACAAAAGATTGGCAAATAAAATTCTTTAATACATTACATCAAGGAAATGAAATCACTCAAGAAATAATTGGCAACGGTTGGGAAACAGGGACCCTTGGCTCAGGAATTTCTAAAGATATAAGATTAGAAATAAAACCAATTGGTGAGCCCTTAGCTCCTCTATCTTTGCAGATTAATTTTATTTCTAAGGGAAACCCATTAAAAATTGATACCGTAAAAGCGGAAGTAAAAATAATTTAAATTAGCGAAAATAAATAGCAATATTTAAAAAAACGGAAGTTAAAACTTCCGTTTTTTTGTTTTGGTAAAAAAAGTGTCAAATTTGATTTTTTGAGGAGATAGGCCTTTATTGATGCGGGTTTGCAGAGGTCGGAAAAAAGGGACTGTCCCCTTTTTAAGAGTACTCAGCGAGAATTACTTTTATCTCTTTTTCTTCTCCCTTTTTTAAAACCTTAAGAGTAATCTCGTCACCCGGTTTATATTGACGAATAAGACTAGAAAGAGAATTGTCTTTGGTAATTTTTTGACCATTAATCTCTAAAATAATATCATTTTCCGTTAATCCCGCTTTATCCGCTGGTGAACCCGGAGTAACAGCTAATTCACTTATTTCCTCTCCTCTTACAATTAAAGCCCCATAATCAACTGGTAAATTATTTTTTTTAGCAATATCCTCAGTGATTAAAAGATATCGTACTCCCAAAAAAGGATAGATTATTTTCCCATATTTTTGAACAGATTCAATTGTTTTTTTAACCTGATTAATAGGTATAGCAAAACCTATTAATTGCCCACTTGAGGCAATAGCTGTATTTACTCCAATAACTTCCCCTTTAAGATTAATCAATGGTCCGCCCGAATTGCCAAAATTAATCGCTGCATCTGTTTGAATAACATTTTCTAATGTTTCGCTCAAACCCTGCATATCGCCAGCAGTAATGGTCCGGCCAATTCCGCTAATTACTCCTTTGGTTACTGTGTTTCTATACTCACCCAAAGCATTGCCAATGGCAATAACTGTTTCACCAATAGCGATTTTATCACTGTCCCCTAAGGATAATGGTTCTAAATTAAGCCCTTCTACTTTAATTAAAGCCAAATCATTAAATGGGTCAACAGCTAAAATTTTTGCCTCATATTTATCGCCACTATTAGTCACCACAGTGTAATCAGCGTTTTCTTCGCTTACTACGTGTTTATTGGTTAAAATAAGTCCATCATTTGATATAACAAACCCTGTGCCTCCGCCAATCTCAATTTTTTCTTGAAATTTTTCTGGCTGAGGACTCTCTTGTTCTGGCGGCCATGTTTCCGGAATTCTCGGACCAGGATACAAATCAAAATTAAATTTAAATGGGTCAAAATCAAAAAAATCATCTCCAGGAAATTGAAAAGGAATGTTATAATAACGCTCCACATATTGAGAAACAACAATAGAAACTACCGAAGGGTTTACTTTTTCCACAATTTTTTTTACCAATTCTTCTTCGGTTAAAACAATTTCTTGTTTTTGGTTTTTAATATTTTCTGGTTTTGTTTCCCCATTATCTTCAATTAAAATTTGTTCCGTGTTTTCTTGTCCTTTTAAACTTAAATTAATCTCTTCTAAAAAAGAAGGAGAAAATTTAAAAGCATAAATTACCGCCCCTATACCGGCTCCTGCTCCCACAAGTAAAGCTATTAAGATAGTAATAACAATAAATTTTGCTGAATTAAAATTTTCGTCTTTCATAATCTTAATTTAATATTTTTTATATATTTTTGACAAAGTTTAGCTATTATTTTTATCTCTTCCGGCGAATATGGCTTAAGCCAATTGCCTTTAGCTAATTCCGGCTTAAATTGCTGTAAAACATAAGGCTTTTCTATTATCTGGCTATCTGACAAATTTTGCAAGGTTTTAACTATCTCTAAAATATCTTTTTTTTCTAAATATTTAGGAATTATCGTCGTTCTAAATTCTGCCTCTCCTCTAAAATTAAGAATTAATTTAATACTTTTTTTGATTTTGTCAATATTCACTTTTCCCTCTCCTGTAAGTTTTTGATATTTTCTCGGATCCAAGGGCGCTTTAATATCCATTGCCCAAAAATCAACTAGTTTTTTACGATTTAATTTTTCTATGGCTTCTGGATTTGAACCATTTGTTTCTATGCCCACTAATAAACCTAATTTTTTGACTTTCTTTATAAATCTTACTAATTCATTTTTTGATTCATCGTTTTGACTTTTGGCTTTTGACTCGCGCTTCTGATTTTTGATCTTTAATCTTTGATTTATTAATGGCTCTCCTCCAGTAATTACCAATCCTTCTAAAAAATGATTTGTTTTTAAATAATTTAATACTTCATTTTCTCTATAAAATGGCAAATTTTCCTGATGTTTTACTAGATCTTGATTAGCACACCAAGGACAAGAAAAATTACAACCGCTTAACCAAATTACCGAAACAACTTTTCCTGGCCATTCAATTAAAGATTCTTTTTGCCAGCCATGAATGTTAAGCATAACAATAAATTAAATCCAAATATCAAATCAATCCCAAAATTCAAAATTCTATATTCTATATTCTAAATTTAATCTCCATTTTGAATTTTGAAAGATTTTCTTTCTTTAAACTCTTGCTGCTTTCCTTTGTTCCATTGCTGAACTGGCCTGAGATAACCGACAATCCGTGAATAAACCTCTGCTTTTTCGTGGCAGGTTGGGCAAGTAAAATGTTCTCCTTCAATATAGCCATGCGTAGGGCAGATAGAAAAAGTTGGAGTAAAAGTTAAATAAGGCAAACGGAAATTGGAAAAAATCTTTTTCAAAAGCTTGGGGATAATCTGACTATCGGATATTTTTTCTCCCAACCAAAGGTGCATTACCGTTCCTCCTGTATAAGCGCATTGCAATTTATCTTGTAATTTAAGCGCTTCCCACATTCCTCCATCAAAACCAACAGGCAATTGAGAACTATTAGTATAATAAGGAGCATCTTCTGTTCCAGCAGTGATAATATCTTTATATTTTTTCTTATCAATCAAAGCTAAACGGAAAGATGTACCTTCAGCCGGCGTGGCTTCTAAATTATAAATATTACCTGTTTCTTTTTGATAAATTTTTAATTTATCTCTCATAAAATTCAAAACATCTAAAGCAAATTTTCTCCCTTCTTCTGTAGTGATATCCTTTTTCATAAAATTTAAAAGAGATTCATTCATTCCAATTAAACCAATAGTAGAAAAATGATTAGCCCAATAATTGCCTCTCATTTTTTTAACGTTTGCCAAATAAACTTTAGAATAAGGATATAATCCCTTTTCCATAAAATCATTAAGAGCTTTTCTTTTTATTTCCAAAGATTCTTTAGCTAAATCCATTAAATGGGTAAGACGGCGGAAGAAATTATTTTTATCTTTAGCCAAATAACCTATTCTGGGCAAATTAATCGTCACCACACCCAAACTGCCTGTTAAAGGATTTGCCCCAAAAAGCCCTCCGCCTTTTTTATAAAGCTGGCTAGTTAATAATCTAAGCCGACAACACATACTCCTTACATCTTCAGGTTTCATATCAGAAGAAATAAAATTGCTCCAATAGGGAATGCCGAATTTAGCTGCCATCTCCCAAATAGCTTGATAATTTGGATTTTCCCAATCAAAATCAGAAGTGATATTATAAGTGGGAATAGGAAAAGTAAATGGCCTTTGTTGAGAATCCCCTTCAACCATTACTTCAGCAAAAGCTTTATTAAAAATATCCACTTCTTTTTGAAAATCTCCGTAAGTTTTGTTTTGTGGCTTTCCACCAATAATAACTGGTTGATTAGCTAAATGTTTAGGAATCTTAAGGTCAAGAGTAAGATTTTCAAAAGGGGTTTGAAATCCCACTCGCGTGGGAACATTGCAATTAAAAAGAAACTCCTGTAATTGTTGTTTTATTTCTTTATAAGAAAGATGGTCGTAATAAATAAAAGGAGCCAAAAAAGTGTCAAAAGAAGAAAACGCTTCGGCCCCGGCTGCTTCTCCTTGAAGAGTATAAAAAAAATTGACTATCTGCCCTAAAGCTGAACTTAAATGTTTAGGCGGCTTTGCTTCAATTTTACCGAAAACACCGCCAAACCCTCGTAAAAGCAAATCCTCTAAGTCCCATCCCATACAATAAGTTGATAAAATCTGCAAGTCATGCAAGTGAAAATCTCCTGATTCATTAGCTTCACGAATCTCTTTGGGATAAACTCTAGAAAGCCAATATTTTTTGCTAACTAAAGAAGAAATATAATTATTCAAACCCTGTAAAGAATAAGCCATATTGGCATTTTCTTTAATCTCCCAATCCATTTCCTTCAAATACTGATCAACTGTTTCCACTGCCTCTTCAGTGCTTAATCGCGCTTCTCTTATTCTTCGCCTTTGTTCACGATAAAGAATATAAGCCTTAGCCACTACCACTAAATTATTTTTTATTAAAACCTCTTCCACAATATCTTGCACCATTTCTACGGTGGGGATTTGGTCAGGAAATCGACGTACTAAAATTTGTACTACTTCTTTGGCTAATCTTTCTGATTCTTTGCCATCAGTAGCTCCTGTAGCGGTGATAGCTTTAAAAATAGCCTGTTGTATTTTAACCGGCTGAAATTTAACTATCCTCCCGTCTCTCTTTTTTATTTTTTGAGGAAGCATAATAAAAATTAAAAATTAAAAAATCAAAAAGTAAAACAACAAAAATGAATTAAATTCTATATATTCTAAATTTTATTCAAAATCGTGCCATTTTTGAAAAATCGCCTGAAAACCCGCATCAATAAAGACTTTTGAGCCGTCGATTTTTGGGGTCTGACCCCTTTTAACTATTGGATTTACAATATTACTGATTCAATCTCTTGAAGGGCTTGGGGAATTAAGGGCGTTAAAATGTGGCTTAAATTTATTAAAAATAAAGCAATTTCTGAAGAAACAATCTTGGCAATCCATTCCGGGCCCAAAGAAAATTTTGTGGATAGGTCTAAGAAAAAACCAATAATTAACCCCCCCATAGCTAAACCCAAAATTCCGCCAATTAAACGATTGATCAAACCGTGAAAAGGAATAAGCTTTAACACTTTCTTTAATAAACGGAAAATTAAAGAAACAATGATGCAAACTCCAAGAAAAATCAAAGCAAACGCCAAAATCTTGGCTAAATTCAAATTTCCAGAAACAACAGAGAGTAATTTTAAAGCAAGAAATTCATAATAATGACTAGCCAATATAACGCCCAATATCAAGGAAACAACGCCGGAAATAATATACCATAAACCACAAATAACCCCAAAAAGAAAAGAACCTAAAAGTAAAATTAAAATAATAAGATTAAAAAGGTCCATAATAAAAAATCAAAAATCAAATTGAATTAGGGGGTCAGACCCCAAAAACCGACCGCTGATAACCCTTTATTGATGCGGGTTTTCAGGCGATTTTTCAAAAATGGCACGATTTTGATCAGAATTTATAATTTAGAATACAAAATTAAAAATTAGGTTTTGATATTTGAAATATTTTTTTATTATACCATTATTTAGTGCTTTGGCAAGTTAAGAAGAAGAACCGAATTTTTGATATTGGAAAAAATCTGTTTCGGATATTCTTTCGTAATCTCCCCACGTTGTGGGATAAATACCTATTGCCCTGACCTTAAAACCGACAAATAAATTGGCACCGGGAGTAATAGTATAAGTGACGTTATTTTCTCCTAAATTATTTATTCTAAGACGATAATAATAGACATTACTATCAAGATTTAACAGGTTTACAGGCCAAGTTGAATAAGTGTTTTGACTCCAATTTAAGGGCGATAACTTAGCTGCTGAACTTAAAATTATTTCACTCGTTTCTTCTGGATTTCGACTAATACTTAAACTCGCTGGATAAGAAGCGCCGTTAATATCTAAATTTAATTGAAAACTTTGCCCAGGCAAAAGAGTGATACTCCAAGGATTTGGGCTATTTTTTAATATTATTTCCTCAATTTCGTATTCTGCATCTTCTCCTAAACTGCCCGATAGAGTATAAGAGCTATAATCTTTATGATTTTTTAAAATATCATAAGCAGCAATTTCAGTAGCCGATTCAGCAGCAAAATAAGCTTTCTCTGAAACCTCAAATCCCTTTATTGTTCGACTATATCGGATAATAACTTGGCTAACTAAAAGCAAACCGGTTAAAACCGCCCCAATAACTAAAAGAGTTAAAAGAAGGGTTACTGCTTTTTTGTTTTTAAAATTAAACCGCATATTTATAATTTTTAATCTCTTTTTGTCCAACGTTCAAAAATGGTTTGTTGAAATAATATCTTATTCTCCCCTACTTTTTCTTTCAATGATTTCAAATTAAAAGTAATAGTGCAGCGCGGCTGTTGTTTTTTTGCTTCCGAAGAAGAACTTTTATTAAAAGGATCTTCGTTGGGTTGAATATAAAAATTTAAATTTTCTACATTAATATCTTTACTGGTCAAATCTTGAAAATCTGTATCTTGGCAAACATTAGCTGTATCAGCGCAATTTTTAGTCGGTTCTGTTTTTGTTTTTACACATTTTTGAATAATACCTCGGTTATCTGATGTTATCCGGCGATAACGACTACACTCTGTTTCTTCTATATTTTGGAGAATTAAATAAGTAATAGGCGAATCTTTTGGAATAGTGCCAATGGCACTATAATCTATTTTTGAAGAGCGAATATCTTTAGCCATTAAACTCATTATATATTGTCCTTCTTGATGAAGGTCAGTTTGGCCTAAGGTTTTCTCCCGCGAGCCAATAATAAAAACATAAGTGCCAGTAACAATCAAAACAACCACGCTAATAATTCCTAAAGAAACTAATAATTCGATTAAAGTAAAACTATGATTATTTCTCATAAAAATATTTATTGAAATAACTAATGATAAATGAAAGTTGATTCTAAATTCTTTTCATTCTCTCCAGTCAGTTAAAACTAATTTAAAAAATATTTTATGGGGCCGGCCTCTTTCTTGCCACCAAACAGTAGAAGTAATTTTTTTTCCGCAGGGTGCTTCATCAACACAACCACCAGAAGGCGTAAAATTTTCTACTTTTATTATTCTTTTAAAAATAGGCGCCTGACAAGAACTGCAATTATAACTATAAATAGCCGGGTTCCCTTCTAAATAAAGCCAGCAATTAGTGCAATTTTCAATAGTAGGATTATTTGGCGGATTTAAATCATCTAAATTTTGACTATTCCACTGGACACGATAACTCCCTTCGGCAAATTCATCTAACCAATCAACGCTTGAATCTAACCAATAACTGGCTCTTATAGCTTGCACTACTTCTATTCCTTCACGACCCAAATTAGTGGCTAAAACTCTCTCAGTAGATTGACCCCCTAAATTAAGAAAAGTTTGGCCTAAAGCCAAAATAGCCACAATGGCCGAAGCAGCAATAGCTACAGCAATTAATGTTTCAATTAAACTTTGAGCTGTTTTTTTCATTTAGTTATTTCAATTTTTCCTTGAGAATAAAGGTCTATATAAGCGTGCCGACCACTAGCGCTTTGAAATAAAATAATACGGATGAAATCGTTTCCCGTCAAGAGCTTACATCCATTGATTCCTGCATCGTAATAATAAATATCAGATTTCGGCGCAGCAAAAATAATTGATGAAGAAAAATTATCTATAAATTTTTGTTGACTTGAATCATATTTTTGAATTTTTTCTACACTAATCCCTTGGATTAAGTCAAAATTTTGAATCAAAAAATTATTCGCATCAGGTCCGCTATAAAGGCAATTATTATCTGTTTCAGCAAAAAAAGTATAATCATATCCCCCAAAACTAAAAATTATCCCATATTGATTTGGCCGAATAGAATTTACTAAAGTTCCACTTAAAGCATCAGCTTGCGCTGTTCGCAAAATACTAGCCAATCCCTCAGCCTCAGAATTAATATTTAATTCGCGTTCTCCTTGCCGATAATCTATTAAAACCATAGCGGCAATTAAAGCCACAATAGAAACAACCACTAATAATTCAATCAAGGTAAATCCTTTACTCAATCCCCTGGGGTCAGACCCCGGAAAGCAGCTGCTTATAAGCCTTTGTTTATGCGGGTTTTCAGGCAATTTTTTGAATTTGGCACGTTTTTGATTCATTTTTGTTAACTGAAGAATAAAATCAAAAATCCTCCTAAAGACAAAAACGGGCCAAGCGGTATTTGACTTGACCATTTTTTCTCTTTAAAAATTATTAATATCAAACTAATTAAAGCGCCGATGATATAACTTAAAAACAAAACTACTAAAAAAATTCGGAAGTTAGCGAAAAAAACAGCCAAAAAAATACCTATTCTTATATCTCCTAAACCAATTCCTTTGGCTTTAGTTAAAACATATTGAAGACCAAAAAAAACAAGAGCCAAAAATAGGCTAATCATCATTCCCTGCCAAGACCAACCAAGAAATAAATTAAGAATGAAAACTATCCCCGCGGCTGGTAAAAGAACAATGTCCTCAATAATCTGATATTTTAAATCGTAAACAAAAATAAAAAGAAGAGTAAAAACGCCTAACCAATCTCTAATTATCTGTAAAGCAAGCATTCCTCCTCTAACTTGAATAATAGGCAAATAATTTTCTAAAAAATTAAAACTCGGCAAATAATCAAAATTTTTTAAAACAACCAAACTAAAAAGCAATCCGCTTATTAATTCAACCAAGGGATACTGAATAGAGATTTTTTTATGGCAATATCGGCAATGTCCTTTTAATAAAATAAACGAGATAATGGGGATATTATCTCGAAAGGATAGTTGATGCCCGCATAAAGGACAAATAGAGCGGCCAAGCATTGACTTTTTGTGATAAAGCCGCCACATCAAACAATTCAAAAAACTGCCTATAGCCAAACCGAATATAAAACCAAAAATTAACCAAAAAACCATCATACTCCTATTCTACTCCTTTTTCAGATTTTTTCAACGCCTCTATTTTCTCTTTATATTTTATTAAACCCGTCTGTTTTTTTTGAGCAATGGCTAGTAAATTACCCGAAAGAGAGGGGCAAAAAAAACAAAAAAACTTCTTTATTAATTTGGTGAATAATGAATTTCCGGAAATACTATAATCAAAATAAAAAATATCTACTTTTTTAAATCCTGTTTGAATAAGCAGTTCTTTTAATTCTGACGCTCCGTATTCATGACAGTGTCCTTCTCCTAAGGGTGTTTTAACAAAGGGTAGAATCTGGCGATTAAAAAGCATTCTTAATTTATTTCCTAATCTAAAAAAATTAGGTACGGTTATCACAAAATATCCATCATCTTTAAGGACATTATAAACGTCTTTTAATAAAGGGGTGGGATCAAAATAAAAATGTTCTAAGGTCTCGAGTAATAATACTATATCAAAGGTGTTTTTATTAAAAGGAATTTTCTCTTTAGAAAAATCGCTTTCTTTTAGATCAATGTGATATTTTTTAGCTCTTTCTTGAAGAAAGGGCTGATTAACGAATTTTCCTAAATCTAAAGCACAAACATCTATCCCTCTTAAACTACATAAACAAGAAAGATGCAAATAGGCAGAACCCAAATCAAGTAATTTAATTGATTTTCTATTTAATTTTTTTGATAAAGAATCTATCAGTTCAATCATTAATTTATATCGAGGATAATGAAAATTAAAATAATCTTTATCCTCAGGAAAAAGCGGTGTAGTATTTAAAAATTGCTCAAATAATTGTGGAGCAGATTTCATATATTTATTCTAATTTAATCTCAGATAAAAAATTTTTAATTTCCTCGTCTTCTGGGGAAAGATTTAAAGCAATAGTAGCATAATAAATTGCTTTATCAATATCCCCCTTCTCTTTGTAAAGCAGGGCAATAGCAAAAGGCCAAGTAGAATCTTTGGGATTAAGAGTAAAACCATGTAAATTTTCAAAAATGGCTTTATCAATATCTCCTCTCAAATAATAAATATTGGCTATTTTTTTATGAATATGATATTCAAAGGGAGAAAGATGCAATAATTTAAACCAAGATTCTAAAGCTTTGTCATACTCCCCTTGTTTCTGATAGATTTGGCCTAATTTATCATAAACATTTATCTCTTCAGCAATAATCATTTGATAATGGTCATTGATGATTCCCGGATAGTCTGCAGGAGGATATAAAGAAAGAGCTTTCTCACAAACTTCTAATGCCTCTTCCCAATTTTCTTCATAAATTTTTAATTGGCACCAATCATTATAGATGCCTGCCATTTTCGGAGAAAGTGCAGATATTTTTTCAAATAATTCTTCTGCCTGACTGTAATCTTTTTCTCCAGATAAATGAATTTTCTCAGCTAACATATTAGCTTGATTAGTCATCATAGCCAATATTCGCTCTTCTAATGGGACATTTTCAATAGTGGCTATTCCTATTTCTAAAATTTTAATCTTTGAAGAAGGATTAGGATAAAATGTTAATCCCTTTCTTAAATCTTCGGCAAAACGAGAACGATAATAATGCTGGCGCGGCAATATTTTTAAAACCTTATCATAATTTTGCAAAGTTTTTGGCCAATCTTCTTCCATCCGCGAGACAAGCGCTTCTCTAAAATAAAAATCAGCTAAATAAACTTTAATAGCGCATTCGCTAATAATAAAAATAAAAATTATAGCCAAAGAGAGAATAATGATAATTTTATGAAGATTTTTTAACATTTGATTAAAATCGTGACATTTTTAAAAAATCGCGAGATATTCCTTTATTTATGCGATGTTTCCGAGGTTAGTTTTGAGGGTCTGACCCCAATGGCGACCAGTGAGGTTAGTTTTGAGGGTCTGACCCCAATGGCGACCAGTTTTGAGGGTCTGACCCCAATGACGACCCCAATGGCTAGAAACCCAACAAAATAAACAGCTGTAGGAATAACATGAAAAGAGAATTGAAGAGAAACTAAATAACCGAAAACACCCAAAAGAAGAGCCAAAATAAACAAACCGGAGAAATCTAATTTTTTGAGAACTTGTTTAATTCCAAAATAAAAAGATGAACCAATAAATAACAAATAAGAAATAAGACCAAAAAATCCCGTAGTTAAAAGAGTATCTATTATATCGTTATGCGCCCTATCTGGATAGCTGTTTATAGCTTCTAAAGCAGCAAATTCCGGCCGGTAATAAGAAATATAATAAAATCTTTGGGTTTCCGGGCCATAACCGAAAAATGGCTTTTTTGAGATTAATTCTAAACCGTCTTGCCAAAAATATAAACGCAAACGTCCAGTGGCTCCTCCTAAATAAACAAGCGACTCTAATCGGCCTATTATCGGCGATAGCGATTCGTTAATAGGCGAATTGAAATGATAAATGTTTAATCCTATTAAAATTAGTCCTAATCCCAAAACAATAATTAAACTTGTACAAAATAATCTCCTTTTTTTAAAATACCAAAGAAGAAAAAAATAAAGAATCAAAATTTGAGATAAAAATCCCAACCAAGCGCCGCGGCTTTGAGTAAAAATTAAAACAAAAAAAACAAATAAAAACATTAAAAAGGCAAAGAAGGGGAATAAAATAGATTTTTTCTCTTTGCGCCAAAAATTAAAACAATAAAAAAAGAATAAACTAATAAGAGGTAAAACTAAAAGCAGCCAAGAAGCTAAAAAATTCGGCTGGCCTAAACTAGAAAAAATACGATAGCTTTCTGAAGGATTGACTTCCCATTTAATAAAATCAAAACCAAAAAGCTGAATAACTCCATAAAGACAAATAAAAAATGTTGTGCCGAAAATAACTCCGATCAATTTTGTTAATTGGTCCTTTGTTTTAAGATTAAAAATTAAAAGACAATAAAAGAGAAAAAGGTGGAGCCAAGTTAAAAAACCAAAACATCTTTCATAGCTTCCCCAAAAACTAAAACTTAAAGACCGTGATAATAAAGTAGAGATAAAAACGAAAATAAGAAAAATGAAAAATGGTAAAATATATTTAACCCTTTTTTTAAATTCATTTTTAAATTCAGAAAAATTAAAAATTATTTTTATTAACCAAAAAAACAAAGTGATTTGTAGTAAAGTGTAAAAACTTACTTGCCAAGCAGTGGGGAATGGCTGATAAATTAAAGTATCAAAATAAATCGGAGACAATAAAAAAATTGCTAACCAGCCAATTTCTATAATAATATCTAAAGAAAAATGTATTTTTTTCATAAAAAATATTATACCAAATTAACCAATAAAAGAAACCTGTTTAAAACAGGTTTCTTTTCTATGATATTCTAAATTTTAAATTCTATATTCTATATTAGTTGCTAATTCCCGCTGGCGTGGCTGTTCTTAACCCCGCGGCAATGCCTCCGCTAGAAGCCCCTAAACAATATTGAAGAGTATAACTGGTATAAGCACCAGCAGCTCCCTGCGCCGTATAAGTGTATTTATCCTCTGTACTCCAACAATCACTGGGTTGAGGAGCTGTAGGGACCTGAGCCATATAAACCGTGCCGCCTGATGATATTGCTGAGCCGGACGCTACACTCGCAGTCGCAGGATAGCCGTTTTGATCTAAATAATAAAGCTCTAAAGCAGTTTGGATTTGCTTAATATCAGCTAATCTTTTAGAATCCCGAGCTCTAGCTCGAGCATTATTTAAAGCTACCACTGAAATAGCCGCTAACATAGCAATGATAGCCACTACTACTAAAAGCTCAATCAAAGTAAAAGCTTTTTTGTTGCTCATAAGATTAAAACAAAATATTAAAATGTCAAAGACAAAAGTTGAAAGTAGATTTAATTTTATTTTTAATTTTTTTAAACCGCTTGATAATGAAAAATTTTTACTTTATTTAAAGGATCAATGTCAATGGCGATTAAATCAATTCGCCAATTCTCTTCTTGGGGGCGATAATGAGACAAATAAATTTCTGCCATTTTTATTAATTTTTTCTTTTTATTAAAAGTAAGCTCTTCTTCAGGCAAACCAAAGTCTTCTGATTTTTTAGTTTTAACTTCAACAAAAACAAGCTGTTTATCCTTATCGCAAGCAATAATATCAATTTCCCCCAAAGAAGAAAAACGGAAATTTCTGGCTAAAATTTGATAATGTTTTTTAATTAAAAAATTTATGGCTATTTCTTCTCCTTTTTTGCCCAAATCTTGGCGTTTAAAAGACATTTTAATCGATTACGGACAGGTTCCCTTCCAAATGCCTTCGGGTGTAGCCGTATTATATCCGGCGCCTATCCCCCCGCTGTCAGCCCCTAAGCAATAATTTAAACAATATTTCTTCTTAGTCGGCCGAGAATAAGAATAATTATTATTATCGGCTGTACAAGCCGCACTATCATGAGGTTCAGGAGCCACCGGGATTTTAGCCATATAAACCGTGCCAGTGCAAGTAGTACTAAAACCCGGTGTTCCTCCATCTAAACATTTCCCCTCAATGTTTGTTGAAGTGTTGGCTGTTGGATATTCATTTTTATCCAAAAAATAAAGCTCCAAAGCAGTTTGGATTTGCTTAATATCAGCTAATCTTTTAGAATCCCGGGCTCTGGCTCGAGCATTATTTAAAGCTACCACTGAAATAGCCGCTAACATAGCAATGATAGCCACTACTACTAAAAGCTCAATCAAAGTAAAAGCTTTTTTATTACTCATAAGATTAAAGATGAAGATCCAAAATATAATTATTAAAATCCTAAATCAAAAACTCTAAATTAAAATAAACGAAACTTAATTTTTCTTTTTTATTTTGAGTTTTGAATTTTAAATATTAGAACTTGTAGCAAATTTTGTGCTTAAGATTTCGAATTTATCTTTTTAGATATTATACTCTATTATACTCTTTTTTTTTGAAAAGTTATCCACAGATTAAATTATCTCTTCTATCTCCAATAAACGATTATATTTTGCCACTCGTTCTCCTCGATTAGGCGCTCCGGCTTTAATAAAAGAAGCATTGGCAGCTACAGCTAAATCAGCAATGAAAGTATCATTCGTTTCCCCTGAACGATGAGAAATAATCGTTTGCCAACCATTTTTTTGGGCTAAATCAAAACAATCAACTGTTTCAGAAAGAGTGCCAATCTGATTAGGTTTAATCAAAATAGCATTAGCCGCCTTAAGAGCTATTCCTTTGGCTAAACGTTCTATGTTGGTAGAGAATAAATCGTCTCCCACGATTAAAACTTGAGGATTAATTATGTTAATTTCATTAGTTAATTTTGCCCATAAATCAAAATCGTCTTCATTAAGCGGATCTTCAATTAAAAAAATAGGATATTCTTTAATACATTTTTTATAAAATTTAATCAACCAATCAGTTTTTCTCAAATGTCCTTCAAAATTATAGGCTTTCTTTTTTGGGGAATAAAAATAATTAGCCGCAGCATCAAAACCAAAAAAAACAGTATCCCCCAAAGAATGTTTAGTAAAATTAGCAATTTGAGAAAGAGTATCAAAAACTTTAATAGTTGTCCCAAGTTTTGGAGCAAATCCTCCTTCATCTCCGCAGGCAAAACTAAAACCTTTTGAAGCCAATATTTCCCTTAAAGCATAAAATATTTCCGCTCCTATTCTTAATTTTTCTTTAAAACTATTTGCCCCCTTAGGAATAACTAAAAACTCTTGAATATCTAATCCTGAATCAGAGTGTTTGCCGCCATTAATCATATTAAAAAGCGGGGTGGGTAAAATATATTTTTCTTTATCCGGCCAAAATAATTTTCTTAAATATTGAAACAACGGTAATCTCTCATTTAAAGCTGCTGTCCGAGCAGTAGCTAAAGAAACAGATAAAATAGCATTAGCCCCTAAATTGGCTTTTTGCGGAGTTCCATCAAGCTCGCACATAATTCTATCAATTTCTTTTTGTTCGCTTACTTCTTTACCTTGCAAAGCCGGGGCGATTTTTTCTTCTATATTTACAATGGCTTTTTTTACACCTTTTCCCAAAAAACGTTCGGGGTTTCCGTCGCGTAATTCGCAAGCCTCATATTTCCCCGTAGAAGCACCAGCCGGCACTGAAGCTTTCGCCCATAAATCATTTTCTAAAACAACCATTGTTTCAATAGTAGGATTTGCCCTTGAGTCCAAAATTTCTCGGGCAACAATATTTTTTATTTTAGCCATATTTATTTTTACTCTAAAGCTCGATACACTTTATCGCCTTCTCTAACTGGTTCATCAACCTTAATCCCAATAGCATCGCCCTTTTTTGCCTCCTTAATACTTTCGTGTTCAACTTGCATTGAACTTATTTCTTGAGTAAAATCACGTGCGCCATTACCGCCAACAATATGGATTTTATCGCCAACTTTAATTTTATCTTCCAATTCCACTACTGCGACATTAATTTTGCTAAAATAGTGGGTAATTTTTCCTATTTCTTTTTCAGACATATAATATTAATATAAAATAAATATTAAAACTAAAAATTTCTATTTAAGTATATTATAATAAATCTAAAAAAAGTGTAAAGCGCCTATTCTCCTTTAATAACCGCTAAGGGTAGAAGACGAGCGATTTTCTTAGCTAAACCAGCTTTTTCCACTATTTCTACTACTTGATTAATATCTTTGTAAGCAAAAGGCGCTTCTTCAACAATTCCCTTCATTGAATGACATTTTACCATAATTCCTTTTTTTCGCAATTCTGAAACCACCTCTTCCCCCCTTGCTTGTCTTAAAGCATTGTGACGAGACATTGCTCTCCCTGCTCCATGGCAAACGGAGAAAAAACTTTCTTCTGATTTATCAGTTCCAGTTAAAACATACGAAGAAGTGCCCATTGAGCCGGGAATCAAAACTGGCTGACCGATATTTTTATATTTTTCTGAAATTTCTAAAGAGCCTGGAGGAAAAGCCCGGGTCGCTCCTTTGCGATGAACAATTAATTTTATTTTTTCTCCATCAATTTTATGCTCTTCAATTTTGGCGATATTATGACTTACATCATAAAGTAAACTTAATTTCGCTTTTTCTCCTAAAACTTTTCGCCAAGCTTTTCTAAGATAAAAAGTTATCATTTGCCGATTAGCCCAAGCATAATTGCAAGCCGCTGACATTGCTTTAAAAAATTTTTGTCCTTCAGGAGAATCAAAAGGCAGACAGCATAATTCTCTATCCGGCAATTTTATGCCATATTTAGAATAAAGCGGCATAAACATTCTTAAATAATCAGTGCAGTTCTGATGTCCTAATCCACGAGAACCAGTATGAATCATAATAACTATCTGATTTTGGAATAAACCAAAAATTTCGGCTATTTTTGAATCAAAAATTTCTGCTACTTTTTGTATTTCACAAAAATGATTACCGCTGCCCAAAGTTCCCACTTGGTCTTCACCTCTTTTTTTGGCTTGAAAAGAGACACAAGAAGCATCCGCTTGGGGCATCTTACCTTTTTCTTCGCAATTCTCCACATCTTCTTTTTCTCCGTATCCTTTTTCTACTAAATAAGGCACGCCTCCTTCTAAAATTTTATTAATTTGTTCAATACTTAATTTTATTTTTCTTCCTTTTCCTAAACCAGAAGGGATTTCTCTTTGAATTTCATTGGCTAATTTTTCTAAATAAGGAGCAATTTCTTTTTCTTGGTAATCTGATTTTAATAATCTCACGCCGCAATTTTCATCGTATCCGGTAAAACCAGGGGAAATAACTCCCTTAGGATAATTAGTTGCCCCTACTCCTCCAATTGGCGAACCATATCCTGAATGAATATCAGGCATAGCCACCACATATTTTGTAATCCCAGGTAAAGTAGCGGTATTAACTAATTGCTCCAATGACATATCTTCTAAAACTTGTCCTAACATTGCTTCCGAAGCATAAATTCTCGCTGGGACATTCATATCACCACGAAACGATTTTGGAATTTCATAAAGATAATCATTTATTTTGTTTAAATCTTTCCTGCTTAGCATAAAATTATATGTCAAATAATATCGTAGCCTGCCATTTTCTTTTTTGTTTTTTTATTTCTAAATCATGCCAAGTTACCGCTTTTATTTCCAAACCAAATCTTTCTACTTTATATCCGCAAATTTCGGCTATTAGCTCTTGGTGAGTTAATTTATCAAACCTTGCCTTAAAATAAATTTCATTATTAATATCAGAAAGATAAAGAACTTCGCTTAAAAAGTTTATTAAAAGGGATTCTAAGTCTTCGGCTTTAATATTTATTTTTCTAAATTTTAATTTTTTGTTTTTTATTTCTGGCCGACAGGCCTCAAATACTGCTGTTAGGACATTTAAAAAAAGCTCTTCTAAGTTTTTACCCTCAGTCTGAACTTTTAAATCAGCAGTATGTTCTAAAAATTTATAATTCTTCTTCATTTTGTGCTATTTCTAAATTATGATATTTTTCATAATCAGGCAAATCTTCTACTTTTTCTATTCCCAATTGACGCAATAATTTTGTGCTTACTCTATATTCTTTTGGTTCCCCCTCACCTATGATAAAATCGCGAGACAAAAGATGGGAAATAATAACTTGCGAATTAATCCCTCTTATTGTAGAGATAATTTCTTCACTAACTGGACCGCGATAAGCAATAATCGAAAGCGCTTCTAAAGCGGCGGGAGTCAATTCTTCCGCTACAAGTTTGGCAATAAATTTTTTCACTTCTTCAAAATTAGAAGCTATTGAACTCATCTCTACTGTATCACCGCTAAAAACCAAACAAATACCCGCTCCCCTTTCCTCATATTCTTTAACCAAATTATTAATTTCCTCCCAAACCTTATCTTTGGGAACCTTCAAACTTTGGGCGATTTTGCTTACTTTCAATGGTCCATTAGCTACAAATAAAATGCTTTCTATTTTACTTTTTAAATTATTCTTTTCGGACATAAATAGAAGAAAATAATTCTTTTTGTTCAATGGTCAAAACTCGCCTCTTGTTCAGCTCTAAAACAGCTAAAACAAGCACGATGACTTCTTCTTTTGATTTCTGAACAAAAATTTGATTTAAAATAAATTCTTTATTTTTATTTAAAAAAGATAAAACCTCTTCTATCTTTTTTTTCAAAGATATGGCTCTAAGGCGCAAATGGAAACTTCTTTTTTTGGAAGTAATTTCTAAGACCGAAATTATCCGTTTGAATTCTTTTTGAAGCTTTAGGGGGGATAGTTCTAAAGAAAAATCTAATTTTTGATAGATATTTTGAGACAAAGCAGTCCGAGAAATAGAAAAATATGGCTGATTGTTTAATTTGCTAATATTTTTACTTGCCTCTTTATACGCTTGGTAAATTTTTAATTTTAAAACCAAAGATTCTCCCCCTTCTTCTTCCTCGCCTATAAGCTCAGGGAGCAAAAATTTTGATTTTAACCAAATAAGTTGAGCGGCTATTTCCAAAAAATCAATCATTTCTGAAGCTTGAACCATTGAATTTTTTATATAAAGAAGAAATTCATCAGTCACTTTGGCTAAAGAAATTTGGCTGATGTCTAATTTTTCTTTTTCAATCAAATCTAAAAGCACGGATAACGGCCCTTCAAATTTATCGGTTTTTACTAAATACATAATTTAGGTAAAAAAAGTGTCAAAATTAATTTTTCAGCGATTTTACCCTTTATTGATGCGGGTTTGCGAAGGTCGGGAAAAGGGGACTGTCCCCTTTAAACGGAGGAGATTGGCGCCGATGGATTCTTGTTTTATAATATGAAAATCGCCTATTTCTCCGGTATTTTTAACATGAGGACCAGCGCAAATTTCCTTAGAAAAAATATTTTTTCCTTTTCCTATAGTGTATACTTTTACTATTTTAGGATAACGTTCTTTAAAAAAAGCTAATGCTCCTGTTTTAATTGCTTCTTCATAAGGCATTTCTTCATAGTTAACTGGCAAATTTTCTTTAATTTTTTCTCGGACAATATTCTCTATTTTTTTTATTTCTTGGGGAGTTAATTTACGATTAAAATTAAAATCAAATCTTAACCTCTCGGGAGTAATATCCGAACCTGCTTGATGGACATCATTCCCTAAAACAATCCGCAAAGCCGCTTGAAGTAAATGAGTGGCTGTATGAAGGGAAGCAACTTCTTCCCCCCAATGGCCTACACCGCCAAATTTTTTTTCTGCCCCAGCGCGAGAAATTACTTGATGAAGAGAAAACTCTTTTTCGTAATCTTCTCGAGAAACAAAAAGATTTTCTTCTTTAGCCATTTCTTGGGTAAGCTCAAAAGGAAAACCATAAGTGTCATAAAGATGAAAGACGTCTTTGGACTTAAGGGACGATTCCCCTTTTTCTTTCACCAAAGAAACAATTTCTTTAAATTTTTTAAGCCCTTGTTTTAAGGAACGAGAAAATTTTTCTTCCTCGTTTTCTAAAACGGTTAAAATCATTTCATTATCAATTCCTATTTCCGGATAAATATCTTGATATTTTTGAATAATGAATTTAGCTAAAATAATTAACGCTCCTTTATCTATTTCTATCAAATTACCATATCTTATAGCCCGACGGATTAAACGGCGAAGAACATAGGCACGCTCTTCTTTCCCCGGCAAAACACCATCTTTAATTAAAAAAACAGCCGCACGAAGATGGTCGGCAATAATACGAACAGCTTTTATGTCATTTTGATTTTTGGCTAAAGAATTAATATTATCAACAATATCAGCAAAAAGGTCAGTTTCATAATTTGAGGGCAACTCATTCAAAACGCAAGTTAATCTTTCCAGCCCTATACCTGTATCAATGCTGGATTTTTTTAATTTCTCTAATTTTCCTGAAGCGAGTTTATTGTATTCAATAAAAACTAAATTCCAAATTTCCACAAATCTGCCACATTTACAATTAGGCCCACATCCTTTAATAGTACAAGGATATTTCTGCCATTTTCCGCCTCGATCAAAATGAATTTCGCTGCAAGGCCCGCAAGGACCCGTTTGACCAACTGGTCCCCAAAAATTTTCTTTTTTTGAAAACCAAAAAATATGAGAAGAGGGTATACCTTGTTCTTGCCAAAAAACAGCTGTTTCCTCATCTTTTTTAATTTCTTTTTCTCCCTTGAAAATGGTTATATAAAGCTGTTCTTTTTTGATCCCCAATTCTTTAATTAAAAATTCTAAAGCAAAATCAATGGCTTCTTTTTTAAAATAATCGCCAAAAGACCAGTTCCCCAACATTTCAAAAAATGTATGATGAAATTCATCTCCCACCTCCTCAATGTCTGAAGTTCTAAAACATTTTTGAATACTAGCTGCTCTTTTAAAAAGAGGAACAACTTCTCCGGTAAAATAAGGAATAAATTGTTGCATTCCCGCAGAAGTAAAAAGAACAGTAGAATCAGCGGGGATTAAAGAAGAGCTGGAAACAATTTGATGGTTTTTTTTTCTAAAAAAATCAAGAAATTTTTTTCTTAATTCTTGAGAGGTGATTGTGGCCATTATTATTAATTAATGATTTAAAAACTAATGTAAACAATTCGCCAAAATAAGGCAAAATTAAAATTACGCCCAAAGCAACTAAAATAAAATCTGCAAAGCGTGATATTAAACTAAATCCAAAACCTAATTCCGCTGATAGACCCACAGCAGAAAAGCCTAAAACATAAGCTCCTTCGTAAAATCCGACACTAGCCGGTATAGGCATAAAGCCACCCAAAAGAGCAATTGTCCGAACAACAATAGCGTTCAAAAAAGAAGTATCCTCTCCCATAAAGAAAAGGAACAGTTCTATTTGCAAAACTAAACAAAAAAAACAAATTACGCTAAGAAGAATACATATCCATAAAGAAAAGGATCGTTGATGAAAAAAATTGAGAAAATTTTGACTAGCATGTTCTATCTTTTGAGGAATCCCCTTAGAGAAACGGCGAAAAAAAGACAAATTAGCAAACCAAGTTAACAATCTAAAAAACCATTTGGTTTTTAGAATAAATAAAAAGCCAAACCCTAAAAGACAGCCAAGAAAAAAAAGAAAAATAGCCCAAATAAATTGCTTTTTAAGCAAAAGAATAAAGGCGGAAAGTAAAAGAAAAAAAGCGAAAACAAGTCCTTCTAAAAAACGGTCAATAATGACCGATAGAATCCCTTGTTTTAAGGAAATATTTCCTTCTTTTTTAAGAACCAATGGTCTAACTATTTCACCACCAAAACTAGAACTAGGAGTAAGATAATTTACAGCAATATTGCCTGCTCTCGCCTTAATAGTAAGCCCTAAAGAGACATTTCGAACCCCCATTAAATTCAAAACCGTTTTCCAACGCCAAGACCAAAAAATTACATTTAATAAATAAATAAAAATAATTAGAGAAAGCTGATACCCTTTAAGGATTTTAATACGAGAAATGACTTCTTCCACACCTAAATGGTGAAAAAGCCAAATAAATAAAGGAATCCCAATAACCAATAAAAGAAAAAGATAAAATAATAAATTGATTTTTTTCTTCATAAAGAAGGACGGTTAGATTCCTCTTTTTTTGTCTGACGATATTCTCTTAAGCAATTTTTACATAAAACAGGCCTAACTCCATCAGGAATAAAAGGAACAAAAACCTGTGTTCCGCATTTATCGCATTTAGTTTCATAACGAGCCTCTTGGGAAAATGATATTTGATTTTTCTCTTCTTCTTTAGCACTCCAACGGGCAATTTTCTCTTCTACTATTTGCCGTGGAGCTCCGTAACGTTCTCGGCAAAACCGAATAATTTTATCTCTATTCCCTTCTATTCGAGATAAGGGCATCAATCCCCGAGCAGAAAATGGCTCGGAAGTAACACCATCAATCATTAATTTAACATACATTTCAAATTGATCTAAATTAACTAAATCTTCTTCGTTAAATTGAGGGAGAAATTCTTTAGTTAAAAATTCCGCATCAGAAGCACCCACTCTAAAGCAAACAATTGTGCCCACATTGCCAAAAATAGCCGACCTGACATGTTCTTCTAATTGTTCAATATATTGATGAGCTAAAATTAAACTAAGACGATATTTCCGCGCTTCAGATAAAATATTAGCAAATGCTTCTGTGGCAAAATTTTGAAACTCGTCAACATAGAGATAAAAATCTCTTCTTTCTTTCTCGGGGATATCAACTCTACTCATTGCTGCTAATTGTATTTTAGTAATTATCATTGCTCCTAAAAGAGCCGAAGCATCTTCGCCAATCCGTCCTTTAGATAAATTCAAAATAAGAATTTTGCCCTCATCCATTACTTGGCGCAAATCAATTTTAGATTTAACTTGACCAACAATATTTCTTATAAGAGAAGTTGATAAGAATTGGCCTACTTTATTTTGAATAGGAGCAATAGCTTCGGCTTGGAATCTGTCTGGATATTTTGAAAATTCATCTACCCAAAAAGCGCGGACTACCGGGTCAGTTAAACGAGAGGTAACCTTCCGGCGAAATTCTTTATCGGAAAGTATTCTCATAATACCCAACAAAGTACTACCTGGATATTCTAAAAGCGCTAATATGGCATTACGCAAGACATATTCAAGCCGAGGACCCCAAGAATCAGCCCAAAGTTTTTTAAAAATACCAATAAGCCCCGAAGCTACAAGATGACGATGGGTTGAATCAACTTGTTCTAAAATATTAAAAGCAATCGGATATTCAGTATCAGCCGGATTAAAATAAATCGTATCGTTAATTCGAGAAGCGGGAATAAAATCAAGAATCTTTTCCGCTAAATCACCATGGGGGTCAACTACAGCCACTCCTTCGCCGTTATGAATATCCTGATAAATCATATTCTCTAAAGTAGTGCTTTTCCCTGTGCCTGTTTTTCCAATTAAATAAATATGCCTGCGTCTATCATCTTTTTTAATACCAAAACGCCGGTGAATATTCCGATAATTTGTTTCACCAAAATAAACAACATCATTGTGAGGTTGAGAATCTGAAGCCATAATTTAAAATTCTTGATTCTATTTTATTATCTCAAAAATTGCCTTTTTTGTCCAGACGGCGATGTTCAATAAACCAATTAAGGCCAAAAATAAAAAGAATAAGAGAAATAATTAAAAGAAGCTTGCCTTTAGTCCGGAATGAAAGGGCTAACCCTCCCCAAAGAACAGCTATAAGCCAAAGGAAAATCACTGCCTGACGATGGCTGAAGCCCGCTTTAAGCAAACGAAAATGAAGATGCTCCTGGTCTCCCAAAAAGGGAGATTTATGCTCTTTGGCTATGCGCCGCCAAGCTACCCAAACTATATCTAAAACTGCTAAGCCTAAAATTAAAAAACTCGTGGCTACTTTACTCCCGGAGATAATAGATAAAACTCCTAAATAAAAACCAATAAGCAAGCTCCCTCCTTCTCCTAAAAAAATTTTAGCTGGATGAAAATTAAAAATAAGAAATCCGAGAATTGACCCGGAAAAAATTAAAGCTAATAAACCAACATCTAACTGGAAAAATTCGGTTAAGAAACAAAGTCCAGCAATAATAAGAGAGCCAATTACCCCCATTCCGCTTACTAATCCATCTAACCCGTCCAGCAATTTTGTAGAATAAGCTAAAATCATTAACCAAATAAAAGTAAAAATATCCGCCAAGGGAGTAAAATAATACGGTATGCCTTTAAAACGAAAAACTTCTATTTTAATTTGATTAAAATAAATATAGCCCGAACCAAAAGGATTATTAATGTATTCAATGCCTATGCCGCTCATTATAACAACAAGAGAGGCAAGTATAGGCCAAATAATTTGATAAATTGGTTTAAGATGAAAACGGTCATCTAAAAATCCGCCAAACATTAAAATCGCTCCGGCAAAAATCATCCCTACTAAATGTTTAAGCTCAATATGATGAGATGGCCAAAAACCGCATTGCCAAGAAATAAAAAGACAGATAACAAAAGTTAAAAAAATAGCCACTCCTCCACCCAAAGGAATGGGAGTTTGATGAATTTTACGGCTATGAGAAAGAGGGAAATCAAGAATTTTAAACTTTAAAGAAAGATAGCGGACCAAAAGAGTCAAACCAACAGAAAGAATAAAACTTAAAATAAAAAATAATAAAGGCGTCATAAAAAATTCTAAATCCTAATTTAAATTTGGCATTTCTTAATTCCCCTTTCTAAAATCAAAGCCGCCGAAGAAGAATGAGATTCTTTTGATAAACCTCGACTAGTTAATCGTTCGTCAGTGGTAAGTATAGGAATTTTAATATATTTTTTAAATTCTTGAATAAATTTTTGCGTTTTTTTTGTTTGCTTAGTTGATTTATTAGACAAACTAACCGGCCAGCCAATAATAATTTGGCTAATACTATTTTCTTTAATAATTTCCAAAAGTTGATTTATCAATTCTTTTTTGTTCTTATATTCTAATGTTTTATACGGAAAAGCAATAAAAAGGGGTTCTTTGGCTATGGCTAAACCCACGAATTTTTCCCCGAAATCAACGCCTAAAAAATTATTTTCCATAATTTATTATGTAAATGTTTCACTCCTGCATAGAAGTTAAAATCTCCGCCCCTTGGGGAGTAACTAAAACTGTATGTTCAAAATGAGCAGCTAAAGAAGAGTCAGTAGTAACAATTGTCCAGCCATCTTTCTTTGTTTTCATTTTTTCTGTAGACAAACTTACTAATGGTTCAATGGCTAAACACATTCCTTTTTTAAGACGAATTCCTTTACCGGGAAATCCATAGTTTAAAATATTCGGCTCTTCGTGTAAAGAACGGCCAATGCCATGGCCAGCAAGTTCTTTTATAACATAACAATTATGACGGTAAACATATTCTTCAATAGCTGCTGAAATATCGCTCAAGCGCGCTCCCTCTTTAACTCGGCTAATTCCTTGATAAAGAGCGTTTTTTGTTACTTTTAATAAATGTTGAGCTTTCTTTTTTATTTTTCCCACAGGCACGGTAATAGCCATATCAGAAAAATAACCTTTGAATTTCAGACCAGCATCAATACTTACAATGTCCCCTTCTTTGAGTTGTCTTTTTTGAGGTATCCCGTGAACAATTTCTTCATTGATTGAAACGCAAAGAGTTGAAGGAAAAGAAGAAACACCCCTCTTATTTGAGGGAAATCCCTTAAAAGCCGACTCTGCTCCACAAGATATAATAAATTGATTGGCTAAACTTTCAAGTTCAATAGTAAAAAGACCGGGCTTCACCACCCGGACTAATTTCATCATCATTTCCGCCAACAAACGGCCGCTTTTTCTCATTAATTTAATTTCTTCTTCTGTTTTAATAGAAACCATAATAAAAATGCAAAAAGAAAAAAATTAAATTTCGAGATTAGAAACAATATCTTGATAAACCTTGTTAATTGGTTGACTGGCGTTAACTTTTATAAACTTAACTTCTTTGTTTTTTTTATAATAATCTATTACCGGTTTTGTTTCCTTTTTAAAAAGACAAATTCTTTTTCTAATAGCTTCGGGTTTGTCATCCTGTCTTTTTATAATATTCCCCTTACATTTAGGACAAACCTTAGCATCTTTTTTAATATCTACACCATTAATATAAATAGTTTTACAAGAAGCGCACATTCTTCTTTTATTTAAACGCTTTATCGTTTCTTCTTTTTTTAAATCAAGATAAATCAAATAATCAACTGAACGCCCCGCTTTTTTTATTTCCGAAGAGAATATTTTGGCTTGACCTATGGTTCGCGGAACTCCATCAAAAATTATGTTTTGTTCTCGAGAACTCTTTTTAAGGCATTGCCTTAAAACTTCTTTAATTATTTTATTAGAAACTAATTGTCCTTTTTTATTTATTAAATAATCTATTTTACGGCCGAGAGGAGTATTTTTAAGAGCCAATGCTCTTAACTCCGCTCCCATTTCAATAATTTTTAAATTAAAACGACGAGCCAAAAGAGCGCTTTGAGTGCCCTTGCCGCTGCCTGCTGGCCCAAGAATAACTAAGGTAAGACCTGAATTTTTAAATAATTTATTTCCCCTCATATTCATAAACAGCAATTTGAGATTTAATTTGTTCCATAGTTTCTAAAATAACGCTTACGACAATAAGTACTGACGCTCCACCAACAGTAAAAGCAGTAATATGAAATATTCCCTGAACAATAATAGGCAGAACAGCAATTATACCTAAAGAAAGCGCTCCGAAAAGTAAAATATGCTGCAAGGTAGAATGAAGATATTTAGTTGTTGGCTCTCCGGGACGAATTCCGGGAATAAATCCGCCAGAGCGTTGAAGGTTTTCTGATATTTGGTCGGGATGAAAAACAATACTAGTATAAAAATAAGTGAAAGCGAAAACTAAAGCAAAATAAACTAAACCATAAATTATTTGATTTTGAAATAAATTAGCCAAACCTTGACCAAAATTAGCTATAATCGGGGAAGCAGCGCGGGATAAAAATTGACCAATAAATCCCGGAATAAGAACTATAGCCATAGCAAAAATAATAGGAATCATCCCCACGGGATTAACCCGTAGAGGTAAATAAGTATCTGTACCGCCATACATTCTATTTCCTCTAATGCGTCGAGCATAAGAAATTGGTATATTACGCTCCCCTTCAGTTAAATAAACAACTCCTACAATAGTTAAAATAGCTACTAAAATAAAAACAATATAGGTAATAATTTGACTCGAGGTAAAGGTTAAAATAGATTGTTGTAAAGATATGGGCAAACGCTCCACAATACCCGCTAAAATTAAAAGCGAGACGCCATTGCCAATCCTTTTCTCGGTAATTAATTCTCCAAGCCACACTAAAAACATTGTTCCAGCAGTCATGGTTAAAATAGCCGTTATTAACGACAGCCCTTTTAATTCTCCTATTAAAGAAGTTCCTCCACTTTGTAATAATCTAATCATTCCATAAGACTGCAACATTGCTAAAGGAATAGTCACAAAATTAGTATATTGATTAATTTTTTGCTGTCCTCTTTGCCCTTCCTGAGCTAATTCTCCAAGCGAAGGAATAATCATTGTTAAAAGCTGAATAATAATGGAAGCAGTAATGTAGGGTCCAAGCCCAAGAGTGATAATAGAAAAATTGCTCATTGCCCCTCCAGAGAGAAGATTGAGCATCCCTAAAAGTTGATTATCAGCGAAAAAATTTTTTAAAGCGTTAACATCCACCCCGGGTAAAGGAATATGGGCAGCAAATCGAAAAACACAAAGCATCGCCACCACAAAAAGAATGCGGTTTCTTATGCTTTTAATTTGAAAAGCGCGGGTTATTGTCTCGGGCATAATAAAAAATTTAAGATTAAAATCAAAATTATAATCTAATATTTTTTGAAGAAATGTTTACTTTCCT
>MWDC01000005.1 GCA_002070355.1 Parcubacteria group bacterium ADurb.Bin159
AAATTTTAGAAAAAATTTCAAATATTTATCTTAATTAAAAACAATAAATTTATGGCAGAAACAAATAAAAAACACAACAATTCAAAAGCGTTAATTATTTTGATTTCGGTTTTAATTTTATTTGGGCTATTTTTTAGTTATGCAAGTATAGCAAAGAAAAAATCATCATCATTAACTACTTTAGAGCAAAGCACCGAAATTGATAAGGGAGAGATAAACCCAAATTTATTAATTTCGGTTAAAACACAAAAAATTGCTCCTCAAACAATCACTAATATTATTTCCGGCTCAGGCTTAACCCAGCCCATAGAACAAGTGAAAGTAAGCCCAAAAATGAGCGGTAAGGTGATAGCTATTTATTTTGATGAAGGAGATTATGTAAGTCAAGGTCAAGTTATTGCCCAATTAGAGCAAGACCAAACATTGGTTGTATCTTATGAGAACGCTAAAACAAATTTATCTATTGCTCAAACTAATTTAGAAAATATAAAAATTTCTACTCAAAAAGACATTGAGGCAGCTCGTGCGACAGTAGAGACCATTAAAACTACCTTAGAAAATGCTAAAAAATCATTAGCTAATGTAGAAGAAACCAATAAACAAACCATAAGAAATGTTGAGGAAAATGCCTTAAATGTAGCTAATAATGCTATTTCCACTGCGGTTAATGCTATTGTCACTGCTACTGATCTTCAATATAAATATTTTTTAGAAGGTAGTGAAGCGGGTAGCCGTATCATTGACCAAAAAGCAAGGGCAATTTTATTAGTTTTAGGAGAGCCAAATGCAGGCAAGTGGATTTCTCAATTTATTATTCCTCTTAATGGCGGATTAAAAGGTAGAATCGAAGACGCTAAAACATCTTTTTCCGAAGAAAAAATTGATAAAATTTTAATTGATATTGAACCAGCGCTTCAATCAGTAAAAGATTTATTAATTGAGATAAGAACCGATTTAGAAAAAGAACCTCGAGCTTTAGCTTCAGAAAAAACTACTATTGATGCAATGCGAAGCAACATAGATTTAGCTCTGAACAACATTTCTTCTTCTATTCAATCCATTGCTAATGCCAAATTAGCGGCTGTTACAGCAAAAGATGCTGCTCAATCACAGATAAAAAGCGCAGAAAAGCAGTTAGCTTCAGCGGAAGCAACATTAGAAAGTGTTAAAAGCAAAGCAGAAGCGCAAATTGCTTCAGCTGAAGGGCAAATTACCATAGCCAAGGGGCAGATTAATTCTATTGAAGCGCAGCTTGGTAATACCACTATATTTTCCCCTGCATCAGGAATTATTAATCGTTGGCTGGTGAGCGAGGGAGAAATGGCTTTTGCCGGCAACCCTATGGCCGAGATAGTTAATACTCAAATAATAAAAATTGAATTAGGATTAGCTCCTTCAGATGTTGTTAATGTTTCTCTCGGCAAAGAAGCAAAAGTTAGTTTGTCGGCTTATCCTGAAAAAGAATTTACCGGCAGAATTTATTATATTAGTTCTTTAGCTGACAGTAGCGGAAAGTTTCCTATTAAAATTCAAGTGGACAATAGACGCGGGGAGATTAAAGCAGGAGTAGTGGCGGAAGTAAAAATTATTACCCAAGAAGAGAATAATGTTTTAGCAATTCCCAAAGAAGCAGTTTTTTCTCAAAACGGAGAAGAGTATATTTATGTAGTAAGTGAAGATAATAGAGTGAAGATAAAACAAATTAAAACCGTTCCTATAAGCAGCGATAAACTTAAAGTTTTAGAAGGATTGGAAACAGGAGAAGAAATAATTATTCAGGGAAATCTTAATTTAGAGGAAGATCAGTTAGTAACCCCTCAAAATAAATAAATTAATAAGTTTTTAATTTTTTTGCTTAAAGCAAAACATTAAAATAAAAAGTTTTATAAAGTTTTATTAGTATTCATTAGTATCGTTTAATAAAATTTATGAAAATAGTAAATTTTTCAGTTAACAAGCCCGTTACTATTTTGATGGTTAATTTGATTATTGTGGTTTTGGGAATAATGGTACTGCCCCGTTTAGGATTAGATATGTTGCCGG
Source organism: Parcubacteria group bacterium ADurb.Bin159 (assembly GCA_002070355.1). Classification (NCBI taxonomy): domain Bacteria; species Parcubacteria group bacterium ADurb.Bin159. The sequence continues at coordinate 2,044 of MWDC01000005.1, forward strand.
ATATTGAGTATCCGGTTGTTTCTATTATTACCAATTATAGCGGCGTGGCTCCCGAAGATATAGAAAATATTTTGACTAAGCCCATAGAAGAGGCTGTGGCTGCCATAAAAGGAGTGAAGTCGATCAGTTCTTTTTCCCGAGAGGGCACATCAATGATAATGGTGGAGTTTAATTGGGGGACGAATATTGATTTTGCCACAGAAGATATAAGGGACAAAATAGGGCAAATAGAAAATTATTTGCCTTCTGACGCCACTAAACCCCTTGTTTTAAAAATAAATGTTGAAGCTATGCCAATATTAGCTTATGGTGTGACCAACTCCACTTTAGATACCTTAGAATTAAAAAAGATTTTAGAAGATAATGTTAAAGATAAGTTGGAAAGATTAGACGGAGTGGCTTCAGTTGATTTAAGAGGAGGGAAAGAAAGAGAGATTTTAGTTAAAATTAATAAGCCATTATTAGAATCTTATGGATTAGATCAAACACAAATTGTTCAAATTTTGAAACAAGAGAATATTAATCTTTCCGGCGGTTCGATTAAAGAGAGTATCGAAGAATTTTCTTTGCGTACTACGGGCGAATATAAAAATTTAGAAGAGCTTAAAAATACAGTAATAACCATAAAAAATAACACGCCTATTTATCTAAAAGATATTGCCGAAGTAATCGACACTCATAAAGAGATAAAAACTTATGCCCGTACCAATCAAAAAGATAGTATTCTAATGCTGATTAATAAGCAATCAGGAATTAATACTGTCCAAGCAGCGGAATCAGTAAAAAAAGAATTAGCTGAATTAAAAAAGTATTTACCATCAGACATTGATTTCGCTTTAGTTTTAGATCAAAGTAAAATAATCACTACTTCTACCAATTCAGTAACTCAAAGTGTTATTGTTGGCGGATTTTTAGTTATTTCATTACTCTTTTTATTTTTAAGAGATTGGCGGCCGACTTTTGCCATTGCTTTAGCTATCCCCTTATCTTTAATCGCCACTTTTATCCCCCTTTATTTGGCTGGTTATACCTTGAATTTAATGACTTTGGGAGGATTGGCTTTAGGCGTGGGGATGTTAGTAGATAATGCCGTAGTGGTTATTGAAAATATTTATCGCCATTTGGAAGAGGGCAAAGAAAGAAGAGAGGCGGCTAAAATCGGTGCTTCTGAGGTAGGTATGGCTATTATTGCTTCATCCTTAACCACGATAGCTGTTTTTGTGCCTATGGCTTTAGGTACAGGAATTGCCGGTCAACTTTCACGCGGTTTATCTTTAACCATTGTTTTTGCCCTTTTATCTTCTTTATTTGTTGCTTTAACTCTTATCCCCGTGTTAGCTTCTAAAATTTTTAAGAAAAGGACAAAGGAAGAATACCGAAAAACATCAGGAGAAAAAAGTTTTGAGAAATTTCAAAATTTTTATGAAAAAATTCTTACCTGGTCATTAAATCATCGCTTAAATATAATTTTAATGACCATTGGATTCTTGATTATTGCCTTATTTTGTTTGCCTTTTGTCGGTAGTCAGTTTTTACCCCAAACTGATATGGGCACTATACTGTTGCAAATGAAAATGCCCCCAGGAACATCTTTAGAAGAAACTAATAGGGTGATGGGGCAGATAGAAGAAGTGGCTATGAGAGTTAAAGATTTAGAAAAAATGACTAGTTTCATTGGCTCTTCTTTGGGTATACAAGGAGGAGGAACAAATGAGGGGATGATAATGATAAGTTTAAAAGATAAAAAAGAAAGAGAAATGACTTCAATAGAAGTTCAAGAAATTATTAGGAAGAATATTCCGCCCATAAGAGGATTAGAGGCGAATTTTATGGATATGGGTTCTTCTTTTATAAGCGGTGTTAATGCTCCGGTGGAGATTAAAATTTTTGGCCCAGATTTAGATGAATTAAAAAAAATTAGCCACAATATTATGCTAAAAATATCTAACGTAGAGGGAATAAGAGACGCAACTAATTCTTTTGAAGAAACAAAAACAGAAATGGTGATTAATATCAATAGAGAGATGGCTTCTCGCTTTGGCTTATCAATTGGGCAGATAGCTTCGGCAGTTAAAAATTCAATGCAAGGAGTAGTTGCTACACAATTGCGACAGGGAGGGGAAGAAGTTGACATTCGAGTTAAATATGACGAATCCTATCTAAACGACATTGAGGATATTAAAAATATATCCATAGTTTCTCCTCTTGGTTCGCGGATTTTTTTGAAGCAAATAGCTGATATTAGAAAAGAAAAAGGGCCGGTAACAATTGAGAGAGAAGATCAATTAAGAGTTGTTTCGGTGACTGCTAATACGGTTGATAGAGATATCGGCAGTATTATTAATGACATTAAAGAAGAGCTAAAAGATGAAGTTTTGCCCACTGGATACTTTTTAGAATATGGAGGTTCGTATAGCCAAATGCAAGAAACATTTAAAACTCTGGGAATGGCGTTGATTTTGGGCATTATTTTAGTTTATATGATTATGGCTTCGCAATTTGAATCTTTAATTTATCCTTTTATTATTATGTTTGAGCTTCCTCTGGCATTTATCGGAGTTGGTTTAGTTTTGTTTATTACGCGTCAAGCTATTTCTTTGCCCTCAATAATGGGAATGATTATGCTGGCTGGTATTATAGTGAATAATGCCATTGTTTTAGTTGATTATGTTAATCAATTAAGACAAAAAGGAATAAAAAAACAAAAAGCCCTGATTCAAGCAGGGCGAGTTAGATTAAGGCCAATTTTAATTACTTCTTTGACTACTATTTTAGGAATGTTCCCCTTGGCTTTAGCCCAAGCAGAAGGTTCGGAAATAATGAAGCCAATGGCTATCACGATGATCGGTGGTTTATTAACCTCCACCTTTTTAACTTTAGTGATTATTCCGGTTATTTACAGTTTATTGGTTAAAGAAAAAAAGCAAGCATAAATGGACCTGATGGGAATCGAACCCATACTTTCTACTATGCGAAAGTAGCGTTTTACCATTAAACTACAGGCCCGCAAAAAATCAAAATTCAAAAAAATTTTTGAATCTTCCGCTTTCGTGGAATTACAAAATACGCAATTCAATAATTTAGATTTTTTATTTATCCTATTAAAAGTTTCATTAAACTTGCCGACCAAGAATTGATAAAATCAGTTTTAATATTAAGCAAAACAATTAAACCAAGGAAAACGATTACTGCGCCCATAAAATAGGCGATTTTTTTAATTCCTGAAGACAAGCGGTCTTGTTTTTGATTTTTTTCTTTTTGTTCTTTAGTCATATTTTTTGAAAAATTAAAATTTCTCGCCAGATTTTTTGATCTGGTTGATGATAAATAAGAGGAACGTTGTTAAATTTTTTACTATTTTTTAATGGATTGATAATCTCCCATTCTTGTTTTTTAATTTTATCTTTTAAGGGGAGAAAATATTTTTTATTTTTTAAAAGAAAAACAGGAGAAATAATAACTACTTTTGCTTTTGGTTTTAATATTTTTCGGAATTCTTTAAAAGCATTAAGATAGAGATGAGATAAATCGGAAATTAGATAAAGAATTTTGGTTTCAGAAGAGGGAGTTTTTAGTGGCCCCAAATACGGTTCAGTGATAATCGCCCCGATCGATGATGAGGGAATTTTTTTGCTTATATTTTGGACATCAGATAAAAGCAATTGAAAATTTATTTTTTCTTTAGTTTGCCTCGTAAGCCAATTAATATTTTCTTTTGTCCTATTAAGAGCTTTTTTATTTATATCAGCGCCAATAATTTTTTTATAGCCCAAACCAATAGCTTCACTTAAAATAGTGCCGCTGCCGCAAAAGGGATCTAAAATAATTTCATCTTTTTCTACTTGAGAAAGATTGATAAGAAGACGAGCTAATTTTGGCGGAAGCAGGCCTGATTTAATTGGTCGAGAAGGACGGCCAAAATCAAAATATTTTTCTTTTTCAAAATCTTGCCAAGCGGCAGTTTTGCCTAAATAAAATTTATTTTTTGAAACCAAGATAACAAACTCAACGCCCTTTTCCGGTTTATCAAGATTATTTTTTTTAACAACCACTGAAGAAAGAGAAGGTTCTTTTGAAGCAACCCAACGAGAAGAAATATTTTTTTCTTTTAAATCTTTTTTTATTTTAAGAGATAAATCTTTGATTAATTGATTAAAATTTTTTAAAGGAGCCGTTTCTTCTATTGGATAAATACTAAAACCAAAATAAATTTTTTTTGCTGTTAAAGGGAGTAGAGAAAAAATCAGAGGAGAAATTTTAGAAAATTGAGTTAATGGTAAGCAAGTTTTAATTTCTCCAAGTTTTATTGTTCCGCCAAGTTTTTTCTGAAAATCATTTAGATCAAAGACAGGACACTTCAAGATTAAAACATTTTTTGATTCTTCTTCTATCTCAAAATTTTTTTTAACCAAAGACATTATTTCCCCTATTGACAGAATAAAGTTATGTCCTAAAATAAAGAAATACATATGACTTACGAAATGCTTTATATTATTCCGGCTCCTTATACAGAAAAAGATGTCGGATTAATAACTAAAGAAATAAATAAAATAGTAGAAGATTCTGGCGGAAAAATTTTAGAAGAAAAAAATTTGGGCGCCAGGGTTTTGGCTTACCCTATAAAGAGAGTGCGTCAAGGGTTTTATGTCCTTCTTCATTTTACTCTATCTCCCAAAGAGGTCAAATCTTTTTCAGCAAATTTAAAACTGAGAAAAGATGTCTTGCGTTTTTTGATTATAAAAAAAGAAGAAGGGAAAATAAGAAAGCAAAGACCAAGACGAGTGAAACCGGCGCCAGTGACGGAAGTTTTACCTCCCGTAGAAGAAAAAGAAAAAATTAAACCCAAGCCCAAAAAAGAAAAAATAGATTTATCAAAAATAGATAAAGAAATTGATAAATTACTGGAAATAAAATAATGATGGAGGAAAGATAAGAATTTCTTCAAATTTTTTCTTATAAAATTTTTAGTTTTTTGTATTTTATATTTTTAATTTATTGTTATGAACGTCAACAAAGCCATTATTTTGGGCAATGTTACTAAAGATCCTCAGATGCGGACCACGCCCAATGGACAAAATGTTTGTTCTTTCTCTGTGGCAACAAATCGCTATTGGAAGGACAAAGATGGCAATTCTCAAAAGGAACCGGAATTTCATAATGTGGTTTGTTGGGGGAGATTAGCTGAAATTGCCTCTTCTTATCTTAAAAAAGGAGGATTGGTTTATATTGAGGGAAGGCTGCAAACTCGTTCTTGGGATGATAAAACTAAAGATGGAGTAAAACATTCTCGAACGGAAATTGTCGCTGAAAAGCTACAATTAGGGCCGAGACCCAGTGGTGCTATTGAGCCGAGCGAAGATAAACCGGAAGAAATTAAAGAAGAAGAGGGAGAAGAGGAAATCGATGTTGATGAAATACCCTTTTAACTTAAATTAAATGAACAAAAAAGAAATCGAACAAAAACATTGTTATTTTTGTCAACGAGGAATTGAAGAAATTGATTATAAAAACATTAATTCAATTTCTAAAGGAATTTCTTCTTTTAAAAAAATATTGCCTCGTCAAAAAACAGGAATTTGCGCTAAACATCAGCGTAAATTGGCTTGTGCTATAAAACGCGCTCGTTTTATGGCGCTAATCCCGTATATAAGATAAATATCTCAAACATTGAAGGTTAAAATTAAAAACAGATTAAACTTTAAATTCTAAATTTTATATATTCAATTTTTTAATTTAGATTTTAGATTTATTCAAATTTATATTTTTGCCTTTTGATCTGTATTCTTGATATTTGATTTTTGACATATTATTATGGCGACTACTGCCCAAATAGCCAAATCAAAAAAGAAACCAAAATATTCTACCCGCACGGTGCGGCGTTGTTGGCGTTGCGGACGGAAAAGAGGTTATATACGCGATTTTGGATTATGCCGCATTTGTTTTCGCGAGTTAGCTAATCGCGGCGCTTTGCCCGGGGTGCGCAGATCAAGCTGGTAACGAAAATATGTCAAATGTCAAATCTCAAAATCAAAATTTTAAATTTCAACATAATTTATTGTGGACATTAATATCCTTAAAAAAAATGGTTTAATTATTCAATGGAAAGATGGCCTTTGGGAAGTGAAATATTTTGAACATACTCGCCGACCGGGCCGAGGAGGAGTTTTTGTTAAAACAAAATTAAAAAATTTAGAGACAGGAGAAGTAATCACTAAAAATTTTATTGAAGCTGATAATTTTAAACCAGTTGAACTTCGCCGTCTTTCTGCTGTTTATCTCTATCAAAAAGGAGATTTTTTTTCTTTTATGTTATTGCCCGATTATGAAGAAGTCATTATTCCTCAAAAAGTAATTGGAGAAAATGAAAAATTTTTAAAAGAAGGGCAAGAATTAGAAATTTTATTTTTTGAAAATAAACCAGTTAATATTGTTTTGCCTAAAAAGGTGGCTTTAAAAGTAGTGGAAGCGCCGGAAGCGATAAAAGGAGATTCAGCCACTGGTCCGACCAAAATAGTAATTTTGGAAACAGGCATAAAGGTCTCTACTCCTATTTTTGTTAAACAAGGAGAGACAATTTTGATAAATACTGAAACCGGTCAATATGTGGAAAGAGTCTCGTAGGGATATGGTCCCTGCTTTTTTATTTCACCCTAAAAAAAGTCAAAATTTTTTGATTAATAATCGCATTTTAGATAAAATAATAGAAACCGCTTATCTTAAAAAAAATGATATTGTTTTAGAAATTGGCGCGGGTACAGGCATTTTAACTTCTCGTTTAGCTGAAAAGGCAGGTAAAGTTTTTTCTTTAGAAATCGACAAGACATTAACTCCAATTTTAAAAAATAATTTGGCTGAATTTTCTAATGTTTCTCTTATTTTTAAAAATATTAAAAAAGTTGATTTATCCGTTCTCGGGCTTTTAGATAGAAAATATAAATTAGTGGCTAATTTGCCTTATAGTATTACCGGCTATGTCTTACGAAGATTTTTAGGAGAAAAACCTCGGCCAGAAGTTTTAGTTTTAATGCTTCAAGAGGAAGTGGGAAAAAGGATCACCGCTCAACCGCCGAAAATGAGTAAATTATCTTTAGCTTGCCAATTTTATGGTAAGCCGCAAATAGTTTTATCTGTTGGAAGAGAAAATTTTTGGCCTCAACCAAAAGTGGATTCTGTTTTAATAAAAATTGAATTAAAGAAAAAACTCCCCTCCCCGGAGACAGAAAAATATTTTTTCTCTTTAATTAAAGCAGGGTTTCTTTCCCCTCGTAAGTATTTAATTAATAATTTAGTAAAAGCCAATATAGGGGATAAGGAGCAATTACGGGAAATTTTTAAAAAATTAAATCTTGATTTTAAAATTAGACCGGCGGAATTGTCTTTAGAAAATTGGTTGGAATTAACTAAAATAATTTTTAATTAAAAATGGCTGAAAAGAAAAAAAATACAAAATTAGCCGTGCTCTTTATTCTCATTTCCGTGATTTTGGTCATAGCTATGGGCTATTATCTTGTTTCTAAAATATATGAACCCTTCCCCACTTATAAAGGAAAGGAAACAATAACGCCCACAGAAGAGGATATTTTAAATTATTTTAAAACCGTGGATACAGACAAAGACGGGCTTTCGGATTTTGAAGAGCAATTCCAATATGGAACTTCTATTTATTTGGCCGATTCAGATAGCGATGGCTATAACGATAAAGAAGAAATTGGCACTGGCTCTAATCCCTTAAATATTAATTCCACGCCCTTTTCGCCAGAAGCCGGAGAATCAACAACTATAATCGAAGGAATAACTCCTACTATTGAAGAACAAAATCTAATTACTAATGAAACAGAGGAAGAAATAGAAGAAGAAATTGATACCGGAGAATTAAGAACCTTTTTAGTCCAAGAATTAGGACTTTCTTCTGATATTGTGGATAAATTAGATGACAAAACTTTAATAAAAGTGTATAATGAAACTAAGGAGCAAACTGGTTATGATTTTAATCAATTGAAAGAATTGGCTGCGCAAAAGAAACAAGAACAAGCACAAAATAGTTCAAATTATTTTTCAACCCCAGAACAAGAAACAAGCGAAGATTTGGGGAATTTAGATATGGAAGCATTAAGGAAACTTCTTGAGGAACAGGGAGCTGACCCGGAAATTTTAGATAAAGTTGACGATCAAACCTTGCTGCAACTTATTCAAAACTTTCAAAATTTTTAATGAATTTTTTGATTATATGTTGTTGGGCTGGGTATTTATTTCTTAAAAAATTTAGCCAAAAGGACAGGAATCTCTCTTTTGGTATAAAAAGTGTCAAATTTGATTTTCGAGCGAGATAACCCTTTATTAATGCGGGTTGGCGAGGGTCGAAAAAAGGGGACTGTCCCCATTTAAATTTATGAAATCTAAAATAATTTCCATTTTATTCACCATTTTAATCATTTTTTTCTCTGTTTTGCCTTTGTTTTTAATTTTTCCCCAGAGGGCAGAAGCGGGTTGGGTAACTGATCTTATTCATATTGGAGTAACCACAGCAGAATGGACTTGGCAACAGCTTAAGGATGCTTATAATTTTATGATGAAATCTGGCGGAGCTATTGCTTATCGCAATGTGGTGAATACTTATATGGCAAAAATTGCTCAGCAAACTTCTGAATGGGCAGCTACAGGCTTTAAGGGTTCAAAACCAATGTTTTTGCAAAAGCCTGATAAATTTAGAGAGCAATTAGAAGATGATATCATGGGAGAATTTATTGACCAAGTGGCTCAAGGTTCTTTTTTGAACCAAAGCCTTTGCGACCCTATTGATCCTACGGTAAAATTGAGAATTATTCTTTCTTTAAAAAAACCTGAAGCAGGAAAAATGAGAGAAGAAGAGCTTTGTTCTTTGTCTACTATTAAAAAACGAGTAGCCGAGGCCAGTCATAAACACCTTTTTGAGATTGATGTTGATTTAACAGAAGGCAATACTTACAATATGAAAACCCGGATGAAATCAATAATTGATATGGATAAGACAATGAATACTGCCGCTAGATCGGTGGCGGAAGTATGGGAAACAGTGTTACAAACAAGACAAGCAAAAATTGAGTACGCCAGAGAAGACTTAAATGAGGCACTTAGTAGGATAGGTGGAAGTATAGTTACGGAGGGAGAAAAAGACTTAAACTATATTCTTGAAACTCTAACAGGGATAGAGATAGAATGGGGTTCGGCGCCGGATCGCCCAGAAAGGGAAGAATTTATTAAAATAGCTAAAAAATGCGCTGGCAAAAAAGAACAAACCACATTTTGTTATGATGACTCTTGTCTATCTTTTTGCTCATCGGAAGGAAATAAGAGAAGGGATCATATTAAATGTATTGCTCCCGATCTTCCTGACCTTCCAAATTCTTATTATAAAGCGTGTTTAGCTTCAGCCCAAAAAGCAGATACAATCTTTAGCAGTTTAAAGGATTGGGAAAGAACCCAAGAGAAGATGATTGAAGATCTGAAAAAAATAGTAGCAGACCAGCAAGGGATAGCTAATATAGCCGGGGAAGCGGGAGTTGCTGCTTTGGATACAATTTCTAAAGCATTTTCCCCACAAGGAACTGATTTAGGGGCGATTTTTACTTTACTTAACAAAGAAGTTGATACTGTGCAGAAAGAAGTAAGTGACAAAAAATTCGCTCAAGGATTAGCTGGAATGGTTAAAAATGTAGTGGGAACAATAAGTGGAGAAACAATTACTCCTGCTCCGGTAGTAGAAAGGAGAACAGCAGAATTAGGGGTTGACCCTTTAACTAAAGGAGGATTTGAATACACTGGCGCTTTAGTTGCCGATACTTTAAATGTTGTAGCCACTACATATTTTAATTATTTACTTAAACAGCTTTTTGAGGGACCAGTAGGATTAAACCCGGCATTAAGTCCCGAAGGGGTTGATGTTACCAAAAGCGCTCTTAAAGCGTATAAACCTTTATATCAAAGCATCGGCACAGTAAAATTGATTAAAGGAGGAGCAAAAAAACTTTTAGAAGAAGAATATGCTCTTTGCGATCCAAGTAATTTATTCCCTACTAATTGCGTTGCTGATATAGGATTGGCTACCGCGGCTCAAGAGGAATTGACTATTAGTGAAGCAATGAATGATAATAAACTTCACGCTGATTGGGGAATAGTTGGGGAAAAAACGCTTGGCAATCCTGAGGCGACACAACAATATAGTTTAAATGATATTAAGAAATTACGCCGTGCTCGAGTAGTGCCTTTAGGTTTAGAAATAGCTGCTCAAGAAATTAGTGAAGGTAAGACTAAATCAGCAACATTAAAAAATGTAGTTAATGGTTTTTCAGATAAAGAAAGCCCTTTTTATCATTTAGTTAACCCAAATTGGGTTTTGAAATCTCTCCCCTTTAATTGCGCTTATCAAGGATATTCGGACGTAACTATTAAAAAAGAACGTCAAGAAATATGTCTTGATTGGCAAGATTGTTTAGCTCAAAATGATGAGGGGGATTGTCAGGCATATGGTTATTGTTTAGCAGAAAAAAATATCTGGCGATTTAACGGCGATTCTTGCGATTCGCAAAACACTGGTTGCACTGCTTTTAAAAGAACATCTGATGGAAAACAATTTTCTTATCTTTCTCAAACTTTGGATACGGCTAATTGCAATATAAATAATGTTGGTTGCCAATGGTATTGTCAAGATTGGAATACTAATTTAGGAGAGAATGGATTATGGGCTTGCGTTACACCGGGAATGAGTTATTCAAGGGAATTTGAAAAGGAAAAGAAAAATGAAAATGTTATTTTCTTTAATCGAGCAGTAAGCAAATGCGAGGCATCTAATGAGGGTTGCTCTGAATTTATTAGAATAAGTCCTGGGTTAAATACTAATTTATTGCCCAACGGAGATTTTCGCTATTTTAACGGAACAACTGATGATGATAAGGTTGATGAATTTTTGGGATGGGAAGAACCCCAGAGTTATCTTGAAACTTTTTCTATATCTATAGAGAATGAATCCGCTATTAAAACTAGTGCTATTAAAATTAGCACAAAAGATAATGGAGGGCCATTTGTTTCTGATCCGATAAAAATAAATTCCCAACCTTGGAAGAGATATTTTACTTCAAGCGCTGATATTAAAGTGTTATCATCTGGCACAGGGAAAATTTCTTTTAGTGGTAGTAATTTTACTCCATTAGCTGCTGAAAACACTTGGAACGATAGTACAGATGAATGGCAAACAGTTTGGCAAACTATTGAATTAAAACCCAACCAAAACGAACTTGTATTTATTTTAACTGTTAATACTGGAAGGAGTGAAATTCAGCTAAAAAATGCCCAAGTTGTGGAAACTTATTGGCCGATTTTAGAAGCTAATACTTTACCTAATTTCAAAACATATGGAGATAGTAATAGCGTAGTTTATTATAAGGAAGCTCCGGATTATTATCATTGTTATGATTCGCCGCAGGATAATGACGACGGGCGTTGCCCTACTCTTGATCCCAATTCTAATTTTCTTAAAAGTTGTCAAGAAAAAAATGTAGGTTGCGAGCTTTTCACTCCTTTATCAGGATTTTTAGGAATTCCTGCTATAGTTAATGCTAATAATTATTGTGCGCCAGTTTGTGATGGCTATAATATTTTTCGCCAACAAGCCACTAATTTTGATGTTGCTCAAGATGGTTTAGCTTTTATTCCTTCTACCGCTAAAACTTGTCCAGTTAGAGAAGTGGGTTGTGAGGAATTTACTAACCTTGATTTAGTTAAAGAAGGAGGAGAGGGAAAAGAATATTATTCTTATCTTCGCCAATGTATAAAAATAGATAAAAATAATGTGTCTATTATAGGCGATGATGGTCAAGAGGCGGGAAACGATGATTCCTGCGCTTATTATTATACTTGGATTGGCAGCGAAGAAGCCGGTTATCAATTGCAAAAACATTTATTAAAAAAAGGAGAAGATGGTCCAGCAGATTTGGAATCACCCTCTCCTTTATTTGGTTTATGTAGAAATGAATTTGATGCTATTACCAATCTTCATTGTAAGCAATTTTATACTGCTGACGGAAAGATATCTTATCATCTTTGGGAAAATACTATAAGTTGTTCAGAAGATTGCCATCCTTATCGTAAAACTATCCCGGCAGCAGCTTTAAATAACCGCACATTATTTATGGCTATTCCTTCTCAAGGGCAAACTTGTGCGTCGGCTAATGTAGGTTGCCGAGAATATAAGGGTCCAACAGCTAATAATTGGCAGCAAATTTTTCTTGATAATTTTGACGAAGAAGGGCAAGTTACAGAGTTATGGGGCAAAGGAGTAGCTTATAACAATGTTTCTTGGTCAGAAGAATCAACTAATCAAGAAGGGCATTCTATGGAAGTAAAGCAAGGAAGTGTTAGTCGTCCTTTAATTGATGAGGATGACGAGGTCCTCCTTGATTCGGGTTATAGTTATAAAGTAAGTTTTTGGGTAAAAGGAGAAGGAGATTATCAAATTTATTTTGATAACCAGAGTAAAAAATTATATCCTAAGAACGAAGAAAATATTTTAGAAAAAAATGCTTTAGCTAATCAATGGCAAGAATTAAAATTTGATGCTATTTATGTTCCTTCTGAGTTTGCCATTACGGAAAACACGGAATTAGTTATTGAAGGTCCAAATAATTTTTATATTGATAATATCTCTTTAACCAAAATTCAAAATAATTTATATCTAATAAAAAACAGCTGGTATACTCCTATAGAATGCACCTCGGAAACAATTGGTTGCGAAGGATATCAAGATAGAGCTGGCCAAACTCATTATCTCCATTCCTTTGCTTCTCTTTGCGATGAAAATGAAGTCGGATGTCAGGCATTGATAAAAACTCAAAATTTTGATTCGCCTTTTAAGGAAAAATTTAATACAGCGAATAAATCAGTTGAGGACGATATAACTGTACCGGCTGATGAACTTGTTTATCGGATATTGGATGGAAAATCCCAATGTTCGGTTAATAAAAAAGGATGCGAGCGTTTTGGCAAACCAAGCGCAAAATACACCCCGGAAGTTCCATTTTTTGATGATAATTATTTAATAAATGATCCCAATAATTATACTAAGAAACCCATACTTTGTTATTATGAAAATGAAAATTGCGAGGCTTATAATATAATAGCGGGAAATGGCCCAGCATATTTTAAGGACCCGGAAAAAGAAAACAAGATTTGTGCATATAGTACTGACCAAGCAATTGAAGGTTGGTATAAAAAAGAAAATGGGCAAATAACAGGAGAGGCTTGTTATCCTAAATATATTGATGAAAGAACATTTGGTATTTATTCTAATAAAAATTCTAATTATGATGGTTATGTAGGTGAATGTCCTTTTAATCAAGCGGGTTGTACAGAATTTTTAGATCCTTTAGGAAAAACAATTTGGTTTGAAGATTTTGAAGAAGACAAGGATGGAAATGGGGTGACTGATGGCTGGTTTCTTACTTGCGGAGGGAGTGCCCCAGGAAGTTGTAATAACATTGATAAGGCTGTCCCCGCCGGTAATAGGACATTGTCAGGAGAAAATAATATTCACGGAGCAAAACATCAAAAATTGGTTATTAGCGATAATGTCTGTGAAGAACAACTTAAGGATGGTACTTGTAAAACGCAAGATGTTGTTTTTAATAAAGCTTATACGAAACAACAAATAGAATCAATGGGCATTAAACCGGGAAGATATTATACTTTTACTGCTTATGGGAAAATAACCCCGGTTTCGGGGAACACCGATTCTTGGAAATTGCACGTTCGGCCTCGATATAAGCTTACTGATAATTTTCCAGCGGAGGAATGTTCAGAATTAGAGAAACAAGACAGCAATTGGAAATTAGATCAATCAAATAATACTTATACTTGTTATTATGAAAACGTAAGTTCTACTTTATCAGGGAAAGGGGAATGGGAGGAAAACTCAGTGAGATTTTCCATTCCCGAGGAATACTGGAATAATTTAGAAAAAGTAGAATTTAATCTTCGCGGACCTAAGGAGACAGGGACAACCATAGAATATGATTATCTTCATTTAAGAACTTATACTCCTTATTATTATTTAGATAACGATAAAATAGATAGGAGTCAATGTGTTAAAGCTAGTCCGGAAGATGGTTGTGTCTTCTTTTATAATAGCCAAAAGAACGAAGACGAAATATTAAAAGTAAAGAGAGATAGAGAATGTGGCCAATGGTTGAGTTGCGTTTCTTATGTTTCGGAATGGGTGCCGAGTTTGAATAGTAATATAAAAATTTGCGATGCTTATCGTCGTTGCGATAAGCTAAAAGGACAAGGTATAGACCCGGAATGCGCTCATTTTGTTGACCCGCCTAATATTTATTATGATAAAAATGGAAAATTACAGCCATTGAGCAAAGAAAACTATCAAAACCGTGATATCTCTTGGGGAGATTTGGATTATTCTGGTTATACCCTTTATAACACTTATCCTATAGAAGAATTAAGGTCTGTTTACGATAAGGGAACCTCGTCCTGGGTTTTGGGTTATAGTACTAAAGAAAACAAAACGGTTGGTATTGATGGGGAAAGCAAGTTTATTCCTAAAACTTGTCGCATTTTTCCCGAATATAATTCACCCTTTTCTGCGTCTGAGTGCGAAGGAAATACAAACTGTTGTCTTCCTGATAGCGACAATAATCCCCCAAACGCGATATTCCCTGAATGTCAGTGCCATTATGTCAAAGCTGATTATTCAGGACAGGTTTTGTATTTTAATTATGGCAATACTCCCTGGGAGGGATTTAAAAACATCAACAACACCAATAAATCGTGCGATCCTAATGAGGATCAATTTTGTTTTGCTTTAACCGGAGAAACTGCTTATATGGGGCAAAGAGGGTATTGTTTAGAAGCAGATAATCAAAATAAAGATTATTGTATTACTTGGTATCCTGGAATGGTTATGGACGTTCCTGATATTTATCAACGATTTGAAACTGCTGGTTATAAAGCAGCAAGTCATAACCAATGGTATTGTACGGAGAAATTAAGTTCAGATGCTAGCAAATATGAGATAGAACAATATGAATGTCGCTATATGGAGAAGAGCACGTGCCATTATGAGATTTTTCCTGTAGAAAAAATAGGTGTGAGGAATACAGGAGACTGTGAAGATAAATTTAACTGTGCATATAATGAGATCGGTTCTCCCTACTATTGTTTAGCTACACCCGAGGATCGTATTGCTTCTGAATGCGGGACGAACAAATTTGGCATAGAGCTTAAAATGAAAGACATAGAAAAGATAGAAGTAAAATTAGGGGCAGACGATGGAGATCCATCTTGCACTGCTAATTTTGAAGCAAGAAAGTGGGTGGAACTTAATAAAGAAAATGGATGGACAGGACGCGTTATAGCTGATGATGATGGTACGGTTAGTAAAAAATGGGATTGTAGTTGCCCCGATGGGGGGACCGTTTCTAAAATAAAAGCTTGTTTTAGCGAGGTTAATGTTGTTGATGGTAAGTATAATTGTGATAATGATGATCTTGAAGGGACTTTACAAAGTTTTATTTGGCTATATAGAGATCGAAGCACTGGTCCAGGTAAAGCTAAATTCGGTGATGACGATAACAAGGGTATTAAAATCTACCTTAAAAATAGCTGTAAAGTGGCAGTGAAAATTGCTGATGATAGCGGGAATAATAAGGCCTTTACCAATCGGGTTAATAATGTGAAAAATTATTATGGGGACGCTGAGAATATTAATGGAAAAACTCGAGGCACACTTTGTACTCCTTGGGGATGGTTTTCCCATGATAATTTAAAAGAATATGTTCTCTTAACCCAAGAAAAGCCTCCTTCGGGATTTAGTTGTTATAGCAATGCTTTACGGGAAGATGCTATTTATAGCTCTCAAGATATTCAAAATAATTTGTTTGCTAAATCTTATAAAAAACAAACATTTGATATAAATACTTATACTTATAACGAATCAACAACAGATAATTGGAACGTTACAGTGCCCGGCAAGATAAATTCTTCCTATGACCATTTGTATCCTCAAGTAGCTTCAGTGATACAAACAACATCAAAAGATTATACTATTGGGAAAGCAGGTAAAATTACCATAAATAATAAGGATGAAGGATCTGTTAGTGGGGTAAAAATGTTGCCAGTTTCTTTGAAATTTTACGCTTGGGCGGATAAAGACCATATGCCTATTCGCGAGGTTCAAGTTGATTGGGATGATGATGATGATGATGAGACAATCAGTGGCAGTAGCGAGATGATGGCCAAAAATCATAAGCCAATATGTTGCGAATCAAATGTGAGATGTAATAATTTGAATGGCCAAGCTAATACCGATAGTTTATATGATAGGATAAGTATCGTAGGAGATAAATGCGACGGTGAAGAATGTCTTAATTTTGGCAATATTCCTGATGCTTGTATAAGTACTACCGCAAAAGGAGAGAAAGGAAACGCTTATTTTCTCTTTTATCATATCTATTTTTGTGAAGAGGGAAAGGAATGTTCATTTAACCCTAAAGTTTATGTTAAAGATAATTGGGGATGGTGTAATGGTGGAGTTTATGCCGATGATGAGAAGACTTGTCTAGAGACAGCGGGAGCAGGAACGTCTTTTGGAGGAAGTATTTCAATTCATCCCATTGAATGCACTAAGGGTTCAGAGTGCGCTTATAAAGAATATTGTTCTAAAGAGGGAGAGTGTTTGCCATTAATTGAAACTTGCTCAAAAGCAATCCCAGATGGAATCGGTTATACTTTTCAAGTTGATAACGAAGATAAGTTTAATGAATGTAATATTGACGGTTGTGGCACGGGAAATTGCAGCGGTAGTGGTTATTATTGCGGATATATAACTTCAGGTAATGGCAAGTGCCCGATATGCAAAACTTGCAAAGGAGCCACAAGCCCTGAATGTAAAAATATCTCCCCTAATATATGGGATGAGCGTTGTGATATATGTCAAAGATGTGATGTATTATCTGGCACATGCGCAAAAGCCCCCGACACAAAAAAGGGCAGTGGTCAATATGGTTGTACAGGGAGCGAGGCTCGGTGTTTTAATGGAGAGTGTTTAGGAGGGAAAGTAGAGAAGTAATCCTTCCATTTTAGGGGGACAGTCCCCTTTTTCCGACTTCCGCAAACCCGCATCAATAAAGGGCTATCTCCTCAAAAAATCAAATTTGACACTTTTTTTACCAATTTTTATTAACGCCAAAAAACACAACCCCAAAAGTTTTTACAGGAATTTTTAAAATTTTTTGATTAAATTAGTTTGTTCATTTATTTTTAAATGATAAAAACGAAAAAAATAAAAAATAAAATTTTCCGTAATCAAAAACTATTTATTCTTTTTATAGTTATTTTTTTGGCTCTTTTAATTTTTCCTTCAGTGACTAAAGCAGATGCAATAGGCTTCATATTAAGGGCTGTAGCGAGTCTTTTTATGTGGTTAATTCATGTATTGGGCCGTTTATTAACTGCTATAATTTCTTTGCTTATAGCCGTAGCACAATATAACAATTTTATTAATGAGCCGGTAGTAACGAGAGGTTGGATTATTGTACGCGATGTTTGTAATATGTTTTTTATTATTGTGCTTTTGGTTATTGCTTTTTGTACTATTTTAGGTATTGAAAAATATTCTTATAAGAAACTTTTAGGTGGTCTTATATTGGCTGCAGTTTTGGTTAATTTTTCTAAATTGATTTGCGGAGTGATTATTGATTTCAGCCAAGTTTTTATGCTTACCTTTGTTAATGCCTTTAAAGATGTGGCAGCGGGTAATTTTGCCACCTTTTTGGGCATTGAAGAGCTGATGCAAATAAGTGGCGGAGAAGCTGAAAATAAGATAATTGGCGAATCCGATGTTTTTATGGCGGCTTTTATGGGTTTAATTTTAACCTTAGTGGCATTAATTGTAGTGGGAGTAATGTTTGTTATGTTAGCCGCTCGTATTGCTGTTCTTTGGATTTTAATTGTTATTTCTCCTTTAATTTTTGTAGCCCAGGTTTTGCCTTTCAGCCAAACTTATTCCAAGCAGTTTTGGAATAAGTTTACCAATCAAGTTATTATTGGCCCGGTAATGGCTTTTATGCTGTGGTTAGCTCTTTCTATATCTAAGGTAAATTTAACTGATACTAATGCTTTATTGGAAACAGAAAGCCATAATTCGGGTTTTGTTAATGTGGTAATTACTAAAATTACTGAATTGCCCAATTTATTAAGTTATGTTTTTGGCGTTATTTTGCTTTTTACTTGTTTAACGGTTTCTCAACAATTAGGCGTGGCGGGTGGGAAGTTTGCCGGTCAAGTAGCCGGCAAATTAGAAGGAAGAGCCAAAGGAGCAGTTAAGGGCATTGGCCATTCCGCTGCGGTGCAATACCCTCTTCTTGCTGCTAAAGAAGGAACTAAGAGAGTTGCTCGGGCCATAGAAAAAGTTCCTCTTGCTCCAGCATTAACCAAGGAAGAAAAAGAAAGAAGAGCAATTAGAAGAGAGGGTTGGGCTAAAGAAATACCAGGAGGTATACCCAGAGCAAGAGAGCTCGCCGAAGCAGAGATTGAAGAAACAAGAAGACATAAATTAGAGGAGCAAATTGGTTTAAGCAAATTGCCCGAAAATCAGGTTAGAGCTTTAGCCCAAAAAGCCAAAAGGGGAAGTGTAGACAATAAAGTTTATTTAAAAGAATTAGCGCGACGTAAAGGATTAAAAGCAGAAGATACCATAGATTATATAGAGAAGGCGGCGGCTCACAATCCTGATTCAAGGAAATTTAGGAAAGAAGCTAGTTTGGGTCGCGGATTAATGAAACTTCAAGGAGGGTCAGCTTCTAATTATTATGATTGGCTTTACGTCGAAGATGAGGAAGGGAGAATTTCTAAAAGAACAGGATTAAGCGAAAAAGATAAAGAAGATAGATTTAATATTCAAGAAAAGATCAAAACAAAATTTGGAACATTAGACAGGCGAGAAATTAATAGTTTGGAACCAAAAGAATTTGATACAAGCCAATGGAAGGAAACAGCTGCTTTAGCTACTTTATCTTTTGACGATAAAGCATTATCTGGGGCTACTGATACAAGAAAGACGGAAATAATGAAACAACTTCAAATGATAATAGATGATAAAGTATTGGGAAAGCAAAGAAAATTAGTAAAGAATGCTGATGGAACAATAACTGAAGGGAAAACGTATAAAGAATTGGCTCAAGAGAAATTAAAAATATTGGGAGGAGGAAAAGCAGGAGCAGCAGGAGGAGTAGAAGCAGCAGGAGAAGAAGGAGCAACAGGAGAGATAGAAACAACGGAGAGGGCGGGAAAGGCGCCAGAGGGAAAGATTATTTTAACTCCGGGTGCAGTTTTTGAAATAGAAAAAATAGAAAAAGAGCAAGAAAGAGAAAAGAAAAAGGAGGTAGAAGAACAAAAACCAAAAGAAAAAATTTCAGAGAAAGAAGCAGAGCAATATATTTCTGATTATTTAAAAAATAATAATATTTCTTCTCTTGAAAAATTTAGTGTTTCTCACCATGAAAATGTGTTAAAAAGAAAAGCCAAAAATGAAGGATTAACTAATAGTTTAGAGAGTTTATATGAACAAACAAGTAATTTAGCTGATCAAACCCAAGATCTGGAAATTAAAAAATATGCCAAAGAAATTGAAAAATTGTTTGGGAAATTAGTCTATTTTAACACCGATACAAGTTTAGATCGTGAAGGATTGAAAAAACAAGCGGATAGTTTGTCTAAAGAAATAAAAGATTTTTCAAAAGAATTTATTGAAGGATTAACAAATAAACAAGAACAATTAAATGAGCAAAGACAATTAAAAAAACAAAAAGCCAATGAAGAATTTCAAAATCTTCTAAAAAATAATGAATTTAAGGAAAATTTGAATAAAATATCAACAACGACCTCCGAGGGAAGAGATCCAATAGAAAAGATAAAAAAAGAAAATGAGGCACTGGTCGGAGTTTTAGATAATTTAATTAAAAAAATAGAAGGTCTTTCTCCGGAAACGCAAGAATTAGCCGCAAAGACAAAATTAGCCGAATTAAAAAAATTTAAAGAAGGGTTAGAAAATGTGAGTAGTAGTATAGACGAGGACCCATTAATCTCAATGAAGAATTTTAGTGATCTTAAGCACGAAATTAATAAAATAAAAAGAGAATTAGAAATTCAAGAAGAAAAATAAATGATGAAGCATTTTAACATTTGACATTTTTTTTATGCCTGATATTTATGAAAAATTTAAGAAATTGCCTTTGGAAATTCAGAGGAAATTAAATAGCCGAGAAGTATTGATTTCAATTGATGAAATCGATAAAGAGTTTCCCCAAGAAGAAGTTTCTTTGGCAGAGATAGTTATTGCTGTGGCAGTAGGCGATGTTTCGCGTTCTAACCTGTCCTCGGTTCTTGAAGAACAATACAAAATAAAGAAAACAAAGAGTTCACAAATTGCCGCTGCTTTAGAAGAAAAAATTTTTAACCCAATTTTTGGTCCAGGGGAAAAGGAAAATAAACTTGAGGAGAAAAAAGAAGGAGAAAAAATAGCAGAAAAAGGGCAAGAAGAAAAAAAAGAAGAAATTAATGAATTAATAGCCATAAAAACGAAAGAAGAAATAGAAGAAGAAAAGGAAATAGAAAAAATCAAAGAAAAAACAGATGAAAAATCTTTCGAAAAATTTAATTTTGACGAAGCATTAGAAAAAATTATTCAAAAAAATAATTTATCTTTTCCTGAAGAGAGATTTAAAAAACGTTTTAGCCAGATTATTTTTTCTTTTTTAAAAGGAATAAGAGGAGAAATAGAAACAAAAGAAACCTTGAATAAATCGGAAAAAATTGGGGGAATGAATTATTCTTTGGATTTAAGCGACAATATTATTAACGACCTTAAAAAAATGATGCCATTGATAGAGATGGAGGAAAAAAAAGAAGAGATTAAAGAATCTCCCATAAAAGCAGAACCTTCTTTGCCTTTAGAGCCCTTGTCTTCTAAAAAGGCATTATTAATTAAAAAATCGTCTCTTCCTCCTTCGGTTATTGCCGATAAGCAACCAAAAATTATGCCGGAAGAGAAAATCCAAGAAGCGTTTAAAGAAATTTCTTCAATAAAAAAAGAACAAAAAGAACTTCCAAAAAGTCCTGAAATAGAAATCGTTGAAACGCAAATATCAGAAAAAGAGATGGCTGGTTTTCAAACACCAAAGCCAGAAATTATAGAGCCAAAAGCTCCGGAAGTCCCTTCCTCAGCGCCTTTGGAGCAAATTGCTTCCTCAAAAACAGCCCCTGAATTAACCGCTTCTGAACCAGTAGTTTCTGAGTCGGTAACGCCCATATCGTCTTTTACTATGGCGCCGGTATTATCCTCTTCCCGTCCTCCCTCCCCGGAGAAAGAAAAAGCGGGTGAGGAAATTAAAGTAACCCCTAAGATTTATGGCCCAATAGATGAATTAAGAGCTTTAAAACTTTTTGATTGGCGGCGTTGGGGGGGACCCGAAGAAGCAACGAGCCGTATTTTGGAAAAAATTAATATGCTTACTGAAGAATCTTTAAGCCGTGGAGCCGAAGGGAAAAAAGCTTGGCGAGAATCAGAAGTTTATCGTCTTTATTTAGAAATTGGTGCTGAAGCAATGGATCAAGGTGTAGATATAAAAAATGTAATAAAGAAAAGACAAGAAGCAGGAGAGCCGGTTTTAACCGAAGAAGAATTTGAAGCAATAGGAAGATTAAATGAACATTTAAGATATTAAAATATGCAATTTGTTGTTCCTCAATTTATTGATATTGAACCAAAAATTATTGGGCCAATTGGTCCGAGACAATTAATTATTTTAATTGTCGCCGGAGGATTAATTTTCCTTTGTTGGAATTTAGTTTCCAATTTAATTGTTTTTATTTTAATTGCTTTAGTTGTTGCCGGATTAGGAGTTGTTTTCGCCTTTGTGAAAGTTAATGGCAGACCATTTCATTATTTTATTTTAAGCTTAATCCAAACTTATACATTGCCCCAAATTCGTGTTTGGGAGAAAGAAATAATGCCAACTAAAGTAGAGGAGGAGAAAAAAATTAAGAAAGAAACACCCGTTGCTCCGCCAAAAGAATTATTAAGGTCAAGAAAACTTTCTGAGCTTGCTTTAATTGTTGACACTGGTGGCGCTTACAGTCCAGATGAAGAGGAAGGGGAAGGGGAAAATTTTGATTTTTAATATTGAGTTATTATTATGCCTACTTCTGTCCAAAAATATCTTCCTGTTTCAGAAATAAAAAGAGATTGTCTTATTTTAAATGATGGTTCTTTAAGAGCCGTGCTTTTAACTTCCTCTATTAATTTTGCTTTGAAATCAGAAGAAGAGCAAGAAGCAATTGTTGATGGCTATGTTCAATTTTTAAACGCTATAGATTTTCCTTTACAAATCGTTATTCAATCTCGGCCGTTTAATATAGATCCTTATGTTGAGCATCTTAAAGAATTGCGTCGAGATCAAGAAAACGAACTTCTTCGCGCTCAAATGGCTGATTATATTGATTTTGTGGAAGAGCTGGTTAAGCTTGGCCAAATTATGAGCCGACGTTTTTATATTGTGGTGCCTTATAATCCATTAGGAGACAAAAAAAGAGGATTTTTCAATCGATTGATTGATTTATTTTCTGCCCCAACAAAAATTATTTTTCGTGAAGAGAAATTTGAAAAATATCGCCAACTTCTTTATCAACGCGTTGATCACGTTGCTTCTAATTTAGCCCCCTTGGGCATCAATGTTGTCCCTTTGGACACTCAAAGTTTGATTGAACTCTGCTACAACACTTATAATCCGGAAATTTCTGTCAATGAACCAATGGCTGAAATAGAAAAATTGCGTGTAGAAGCATAAAGGGACAGTCCCTTTTTTCCGACCCTCGCCAACCCGCATCAATAAAGGCTTATCTCACGAAAAAATCAAATTTGACACTTTTTTTACCAAAAGAGAGATTTTCTTAAAAACCTATTCTGCCTATTGAAATTTTATTTTTAAATTTTTATTATGCCCATTACTCCAGATTCATTAACTAAAACAATCAAGTCCGCTCCTCAAGAAAAGAAAACAGCAAAAAAAGATATTTTAGAAAAAGAAGAAGAAAAAAAAGAAGAAGAAAAAAAAGCGGTTTCGATTTTGAAAGAAGAAGAGCTTTATGCTAAAGGTTTAATTAAACTGCGCGATTTAATCGCTCCTTCGGCGTTGAGGGTTACTCCTTATTATTTGCAATTAGGTGATCAATATTTGCGGACGATATTTGTCGTTGGCTTTCCTCGTTATATTAGCGTAGGCTGGTTTTCTCCCATTATCCATTTTAACGCATCAATGGATGTGGCTATGTTTTTTTATCCAGTTAAATCAGAAATAATTTTGAAACAATTGCAAAAGAGAGTAGGTAATATAGAAGTGGAAATTACGGCAGCCGAAGAAAAAAGTATGCCCCGCGACCCCTTAAAAGAAACTGCTTTGCGAGATATAGAAAAATTAAGAGACGATTTAACTACTGGTGTGGAACATTTTTTCCAATTTGGTCTTTATGTAACTATTTACGCTTCTTCAGAGAAAGATTTAAATCAATTAACGGATCAAATAGAAAGTATATTTGGCTCAAAATTGGTTTATACTAAACGAGTGCTTTATCAAACAGAGCAAGGATTTAATTCAACTCTCCCTTTTGGCATTGATGATTTAATGGTATTAAGCAATCTTAATACCTCTCCCTGCGCTTCAAGCTTTCCTTTTATTTCCGCTGATGTCACCTCGGATAATGGCATACTTTATGGTATTAACCGGCACAATAATAGTTTGATTTTATTTGACCGTTTTAAAATGCCTAATGCGAATATGACGATTTTTGCTACTAGCGGTTCAGGAAAAAGTTATTTCGTTAAATTGGAAATTTTGCGTTCATTAATGCAGGGAACGGATGTAATCGTCATTGATCCGGAAAGAGAGTATAAATATCTTTCCGATGCTGTGGCTGGGACATATATTGACATTTCTCTCAATTCTGAGAGCAAACTTAATCCTTTTGATTTACCTTTAACCGAATCAAAAGACGTAAAAGTAGCCGACCTTGTTCGCTCAGCAATTATTAATTTAAAAGGTTTGTTAAAAATAATGGTTGGTTTGCCTGATGAAAAAGGAATTAATCGTTTCACTCCGGCAGAAGATTCTCTTTTAGATCGCGCTTTACTTGAAACTTATGCTAAAAAAGACATTGTTCCTGGTTGCGATTTGAAAAAAGTGGAGATGCCTGTTATGTCGGACTTAGTGGAAGTTTTAGAAGGTATGGAAAGAGGAGAAGATTTAGCGGAACGATTAAAAAAGTATACTGAAGGGACTTTTGCCGGACTTTTAAATCAACCAACCAATGTTGAATTTACTAATCAATTAGTTGTTTTTTCTGTCCGCGATTTAGAAGACGAGCTTAGACCAACGGCTATTTATACTATTATTAATTATATTTGGACTGTTGTTCGTTCAAAAATAAAAAAGAGAATATTAATAATTGATGAGGCGTGGTGGCTAATGCAACACGAAGATTCAGCAAAATTTATTTTTAGTTTGGTAAAAAGATGCCGTAAATATTATTTAGGAATCTCCACTATTACTCAGGATGTTAACGACTTTTTACTTTCTCCTTATGGAAACGCTATTGTCACTAATTCCGCTATGCAATTGTTGATGAAACAATCGCCAGCAGCCGTTGATTTAGTAGCCAAAACCTTCCATCTAACCGAAGGAGAAAAAATGCTTCTTTTGGAATCAGGTATAGGTGAAGGCATATTCTTCGCCGGGCAAAATAGAGCGGCAATAAGGGTGGTGGCTTCTTATTCTGAAGATCAATTAATTACTAGCGACCCGCGTCAGCTTTTGGAAATTGAAGAAGAAAAACGCGCTTTTGCCGAATCCCTTGAAGAAGAAGAAGAAGAAGAAGAAGAATAGGATTTGGAATTTAGAATATAGAATTTAATTTATTTTTATTATTTTACATTTTCATTTTGATTTTTTATTATGCGTAGAAAAATAATCATTATTCTTATTATTATTTTAGTTGTTTTGGGAATTATTCTTCTTCTTTTGGCTAAATTTTTAATACCCCATACACCAAAAGAAAGTGTGAAGTCAGAAGAAACCACTTTAACTTCTATTACTATTCCCGGAACAAATGAAACCAAAATACCAGAGGGGAGCGAATCAGCGTCAAGGAAAGAAGTCAATATTCACCAAGACCCGTTTATTTTAGCTCGTCTTTTTATAGAACGTTATGGAAGTTATTCCACAGACAGCAATTCTATTTATTTAGAAGAACTCCTCCCTTTAGTGAGCCAATCTTTTAAATCAGTATTATTAGAAAAAATACAAGAAATTAAAGAAAATCCGCCGACAGAATTTTACGGCCAAACAACTAAAATTATTTCTTTTTCTGAAGAAGAAAAAGATGAAACGCAAGCCAAATTTAAAGCTCAGGTAATGATAGAAAAAACAACAGGGAAGAAAACAGAGGTTTCTTACGAAGAAGGGACCATAACCCTTGTTTTTGAAGACGGGGAATGGAAAGTGGCTTCTTGTGATTTTTAATTTTTAAATATGAAAGAAGAAAAACAGCAAGAAGAGCAAGAAAGGCAAGAAGAAACTGCCAGCCGTTTAAGGGTTTTGCAAGCCCAAGAGCAAATAGCAAAAGAAAAAGAAGCGGAAAAAGGGGAATCTGAAAAAGTTGATAAGGCAAAAAGTGATATGGAAAGATTAAAAAAGATTTATCAGGTTATTAACGGCGCTTCGGCAATAACTGTGGTAGGTGTAATTATTACCTTTTTAGTGATGAATGCTCAACTGATTTTGGGCAATTTGATGAAGATAAAATTTGTTCCTCCTTTGGGGAAAATAGAAATAATGATTATTATTTTTCTTGATTTTTTAATTATTGCTTTAATATCAATTATAATTGTTCTTATCGCCGCGGTTCTTGATATTATAGATGCTATTGATGTTCTTAACCTCGTTATTTAAATAATCTATGAGAAAAAAATTAAAAATAATTATTTTTTCTTTGTTCTTGATTATTGTTTTTGGTTTGTTTTTAGAAGTTAATCAGGTTTTAGCTGCCGTGGCAAAACCTGTTTATTTCACACCGCAAATTAATGTCGGAGAATTTAAAGCAGGAAAGGTCTCAGGTCTTACTTTAGCCAATTATATTAATGCTTTTTATAAATGGTCTGTTAGAGCAATTATTATTTTGGCGGTAGTAATGTTTATGGTGGCGGGTTTGCAATGGATGATGGCCGGCGGAAATGCCTCAACAATTACTAAGGCAAAAGAAAGAATGAAGTCGTCATTAATAGGTTTAGTTTTAGTTTTAGGCGCTCAACTTATTCTTAATTTTGTTAATCCTGCTTTAACCGTATTTGAGAGTTTAGACCTTGCTCCTATAAAAGGAAGAGAATTAGTTCCAATGTCAGATTGTAGTCATATATGTTCTGCTAACGAAATTTGTGTTTATTCGTTGACGACTCAACCAACCTGTAAACCGTACGTTAGCATCAGGGTAGATGGGACTGGATTAGGAAATTACACTCTCACCCTTAGTGCAAGCGAAAGTTTATCTTGTGGTAAATTACAGAATATAGGTGACAAGAATTATTTTATTGGAAATAAATGTGAAGAAAAAAATGGGGAAAAAAGAAATTGCATTATTAAAGAGGGGATTTATGGAGATGGATTAATAAAAGAAAAAAATATTGGTACGATATATAAGGAGGCGAGTTGTGCTGAATATAAATGGGCTTGCGTTGAGGGTTCAGATAAAGGGTGTGAGGCTGAAGGAACAGCAGGCCTTCTTTTAGTCACGACTTATCCGGAATATTGTCTAGATTCACCCAAGCCTTCTTGTAAATATCCCAAACCTTTCGCATTTTGTTGTAGAGTGGTATATTCACGGTAATTTTTAAAATATTAAAATTCTAAATTTTAAGGGTTATGTCTAAGAAAAAAATATTTTTAGTTATTGCTTTTATTTTAGCGGTTATTATTTTGGCTTATCTTCTTTATATTGTTTTTTTTAAGCCGGCTCCTAAAGAAGAAATTGTCCCTCCGGAAGAAGAAGGAGCCATACCGCGTCTGCCGACGACACAGGAGGAATGGGAACAAATGACCATCAAAGAAAGGGCAGAAAAAGGTTTGCCTCTTTATGAATGGAAAGAAGAAATTGTTTCGCCGGAAGAATTAATCACTGTTCCCGCAGTGCCGTCCAAACCAGAAGTTCCCCCTCCCTTGCTTCCCGAAGAAGTTACCCCGGAAATAGATGAAATTGCTCAAGGAAGGCAAACTTGGGTAATGTCAGCCAGTGATGAGCCGGCAGAGTTTGCTACTTTGGCGAGAGACGGAGAAAATTCTTTATATTATAATAAAGAAGAGGGCAGATTTTACAGCGTTTCTCCTTATGGTGAAAGAACTCTTTTAACCGAAGATGTTTTTCCTAATGTTTCTAATATCGTTTGGGCGCCAACTAAAGATAAGGCAATTTTAGAATTTCCCGATGGTTTTAAAATCAGTTATAATTTTAATACCAAAAAACAATACAGTTTGCCTACTAATTGGGAGGAGTTTTCTTGGGATAGCACTGGTTCAAAAATTGTTTTTAAGGCAATGGGAGATTATCCGGAAACAAGATGGTTGGCTGTTGCCCAAGCTGATGGCAATGCAGCTAAAGCCATAGAACATATGGGAGACAATGCGAATAAAGTTATTGTTTCTTGGTCTCCTAATCAGCAAGTAATTGCTTTTTCAGCCACAGGAGAACCCAGAGGAGAATTTGAGCAGGAAATTCTTTTAATTGGTCAGTATCATCAAAATTGGCCAGCATTGGTAGTTGATGGTCGGGGGTTTGAGCCAAAATGGTCTTCAAGTGGTCAAAAATTGTTATATAGTGTTTATTCACCAGACAGTGGTTATCGCCCTTCGCTTTATTTAGTTAATGCGCAAGGGGAAGAAATTGGCACAGAAAAAATAAAATTAGATCTTTTTACTTGGGCTAATAAATGTACTTTTAATAAAGATGATAGCTATGTTTATTGCGCTGTACCTCGAGATTTAGAATATGGAGTAAGTTTGGTCCCAGAAGTGGCTGGTCCGGAAATTGATGATTTTTATAAAATTAATACCGCTGACGGGACAATAAGTTTTTTAGCTGAAGGGGCAATGGGAGGTTATGATGTAAGCTCTATTTATTTGTCTGCAGATGAGAGTTTACTTTACTTTACCGACGAAAGGACAGGAATATTAAAATATATAAAATTGCAATAAAAAAGGGACAGTCCCCTTTTTCCGACCTTCGCCAACCCGCATCAATAAAGGCTTATCTCCTCAAAAAATCAAATTTGACACTTTTTTTACCAAAAGAGAAATTTCCTAAAAAAGGGACAGTTTTTGTCTACCAATAGGCAGGCAACAAGTATGATTTTGAATAGAATATAGAATTTGGAATAGAGAATTTAATTTATTTTTATTTTTTACATTTTGATTTTTGATTTTTACCTTTTGCTTTTTTTATTATGCCCTCATCTAATGAAATTTTTGTTTGTCAAAAATGCGGTGCTCAATTTTCTAAATGGTTTGGTCAATGTCAAGAATGCGGCGCTTGGGGGACTTTAGTAAAACAATCTTATCAA
>MWDC01000006.1 GCA_002070355.1 Parcubacteria group bacterium ADurb.Bin159
TTTACACCTGTAGATGCTAATCGCTTAAAATATATATTTAAAAAACTCAATTTTTCGATTTTATATTTTAAAGAGGATGAAACATTTTTGGAATTCTTGATCAAAAAATAAATTTTATTACGTTTGTGGTGAAGAAAAATGACTCAAAAAATTAAAATCTTGCAACTTTGCGCTGTTGATACTACAGTATGGTGTCTTTTGACTCCGCTAATTGATGAACTGATTAAAAATGGTTATAATGTGCACGTTGCTTGTTCCCCAGAAAAATACACAGAAAAACTTAAAAAGCAAGGATATAAAATCAAATCAATTAAAATCAAAAGAAACTTCTCCCCTATTTCAAATTTAAAATCTCTTTGGCAAATTTATAAATTTATTAAAAAAGAAAAATTTGATATTGTCCACGTTCATACGCCAATTGCCGCTTTTATCGGAAGAATTGCTGCAAAATTAGCTCATACGCCAATTATTATCTATACAGCTCACGGATTTTATTTCCATGAAAATATGTCGTTTTTACAGAAAAAACTTTATATTGGATTAGAAAAATTTTGCGGGAGATATTTTACGGATATGCTTTTTACTCAAAGTTATGAAGATAAAATAACGGCTATTAATGAAAAAATTATTTCTAAAGATAAAGTAGTTTGGATTAGCAATGGCGTGAATATAGAAAAATTTAATATTCCTCCTGATAAAAACTTAAAATATTCTTTAGGTTTTAAAGATACCGACAAAATTATTGGTTTTACCGGAAGATTAACAAAAGAAAAGGGCATAGAAGAATTGATAATTGCCATAAAGAAAGTGATAAAAACTATTCCCCAAGCGAAACTTTTGGTTATCGGAGATACTTTAACTTCTGATAGAGAGGGATTTAATAAAAATTTAATTCAAGAGAATAATTTAGAAAATAAAATATTTTTTACTGGCTTTTATGAAGATGTTTTTCGCTTGCTTTCAATTATTAATATATTTGTTTTACCGTCTTATCGCGAGGGGATGCCAAAAAGCATTTTAGAGGCAATGGCCGCAGGAAAACCAGTAATCGCTACTAATATCAGGGGATGCAGGGAAGAAGTTGTTGATGGCGTAACCGGATTGCTTGTACCTGTTAAAAACCCCGAAGCATTGGCTCAAGCAATTATAAAAATTTTATCTAATCCTGAAATGGCTAAAAAAATGGGTGAAGCTGGTAAAAAAAGAGCCCGAGAAAAATTTGACGAAAAAATGGTTTTAGAAAAAGAATTAAAAATTTATCAAAAATTAATAGAAGAAAAATTATGAAAATATGTTTGGCTGATAAACAAGATGCTGGACAAATCGCTAAAATCCACCGAAAAGAAATAAATCAAGGTTTTTTAAGCCAATTAGGTGAAAGATTCCTTTCTAAATTGTATGAGGCGATGATTTTGTCTAAAAACGCTTTTGTTGTTGTTGGCTAAAGAAAACAATCAAATAATCGGATTCGTTAGCGGGTGTTCTAATGTTAAATATTTTTATAAAAATTTTTTTAAAAAATACTTTTTCCCATCACTAATCGCTTTGCTCCCTAAATTATTTAACGTATCAATATTTAAAAAAATATTAGAAACGTTAAAATATCCCTTAAAAGAAAAGAAACAAAAATTGCCGGAAGCAGAACTTTTAACCATTGCCACCTTAAAAGAGTTTCACGGCCAAGGAACAGCTCAAAAACTTTTTGAAAGATTTATTTTAGAAATGAAAAATCGTGATGTCCAAGAATTTAAAGTAGTGGTGGGAGAAAATTTGCCGAGAGCCATTACTTTTTATGAAAAAATGGGTTTTGAATTTCACTCCCCTGTTTCCATACATAAAAATCAAGCATCACGAGTTTATGTTTATAAAATAAAATGATTTATATTTTAATAATTTTAATTTCATTTGCAACAAGCGCGGTTCTGATGCCGATTTTAAGAAAAATCGGAATTAAACGTGGTTTTTGCGACCAGCCGGATGGCAATAAATTGAAAATTCATAAAAACCCTATCCCCTATTTAGGAGGTTTGGGTATTTTTTTTGGCTTAATAGCGGGATTAATTTTTTCGCGTTTATTTCATCAAATATCAGGTTTACAAGCTGTGGGAGTTATTTTAGGTAGTATTATTATTTTATTTCTCGGATTTTGGGACGATTTGAAATGGAAAAAAAACAGCCGGCCGTTGATTAAATTGTTTTGTCAATTTTTAGCCGGAGCTTTAATTGTTTTTATTTTGATTAAAATCGGCGTTGATTTTAAATTTTCTCTTAATCCTATTATCGGAGCGTTCATTGCTGGCTTCTATATTGTAGGGGCAATGAATGCAATAAATATGGAAGATGGCATGGACGGATTAGCTGGCGGGCTAACGGCTATTTCTTTGATTGGCTTTATTATTTTAAGCATTACTTATCAAGCTATTTTCCCTTTGGCGATAAGTTTGGCTTTACTTGGCGCTGTTTTGGGATTTTTGATATATAATTTTAAACCGGCTTCTATTTTTATGGGTGATAACGGCAGTCATTTTTTGGGATTTTCTTTGGCTCTTTTGGCGATAATTTTTACCGGACATCCAATTTATAATTTTTCTCATTTTGCAGGACCTATTTTAATTATTGGTTTGCCTGTTTTTGACGCAGGTTGGGCAATTATTAGAAGATTAGGAAAGGGCAAATCGCCTTTTTTAGGAGACCGAGGACATTTATATGACAAAATAAATCAAAAAGGACTAAGTAGCAAAAAAACGGTGTTGCTTTGTTGGTTAATTCAATGTATACTGGTTATAATAGGGATAGGAATAATGTAGGGGGTCCATCTTCACATCTTTTATTAATATGAATATACCTTTGTTTAAAATTTACTGGGATAACGAAGATATTGAAGCGGTAAAAAAAATAATCCGAAGCGGCGAATATTGGGCTACAGGAAAACAAATAGAAGAGTTTGAAAAAAAATTGGCTGATTATTTGGGGGTAAAATATTGTTTGGTTCTTAATTCCGGTGGGTCAGCGCTTTTTTCTTTAATGAAGGCATATGATTTTAAAAAAGGTGACGAAATAATCGTGCCTTCTTTTACTTTTATTACTACGGCTTTTGCTCCTTTATATACAGGAGCGAAACCTGTTTTTGCTGAAGTGGAAGAAAAAACTTTTGGTTTAGACCCAGCGGACGTGGAGAAAAAAATAACTTCTAAAACGCGAGCCATAATGCCTATTCATTACGGTGGTATGCCTTGCCAAGTTGATAAGATTAAAAAAATAGCCAAAAAAAATAATTTAATTTTGATTGAAGACGCCGCCGAATCTTTTGGCGCAAAATTGAAAGGAAAATATACCGGCACTTTTGGCGATGCAGCGATATTAAGCTTTTGTCAAAACAAAATTATTACTACTGGCGAAGGAGGGGCTATTATTACTAATGACAAAAAAATTTATGAAAAGGTGGGGTTAATCCGTTCTTATGGCCGTAAAGTAAAGGGAGATTATTTCAACCACGTTGAAGATTTAGATTATATTGTTTTGGGGGGAAATTTAAGAATGCCCACCATGCTGGCGGCTTTAGGTTTATCGCAATTAAAAAAAGTAGATTATATTATAAAAGAAAGAAGAGAAAGGGCAAAATATTTAAATAAAAAATTGGCGAAAATTAAAGAAATAAATATCTTTGAAGAACCAAATAAAAATTATTTTGCTGTTTACCAAATGTATACTATAAGAATTTTAGAAGGGGCAAAAATTAGAAATGAATTAATGGCTTATTTACAGAATAAAGGCATTAGCGCCAAAATATATTTTGAACCAGTTCATCAACACACTATTTTTAAAGATTTGGGATACACCACTCCTCTGCCCCAAACAGAAAAAATAGCTAATCAAGTTCTTTCTTTACCCATTTATCCAACAATTAGTTATAAAGAATTAGATTATATAATAAAAAATATTTTTGATTTTTTCAAAAGAAAATAAAATTAGTATGACTGTCTAAAAGAGATATCTTTTTAATATAATATATAAAAACGGAATTTTTGCTCTTAGATATAAAATATATGAAAAAATTTTTATTTTTAATCACGGATATTTTAATTATTATTTTAGCGGCTTGGTTTTCTTTTTTGATTCGCTTTGAAGGACAAATACCGGCTAAATATCTTACTAATCTCTATAGTTTGATTGTTTTAGCTTTAATTTTTAGTTTGCCCTTATTCTATTGGCAGGGGCTTTATCGCTTTAGCTGGTCTTATGTAAGTATTAAAGAACTTTATCAAATTATTAAGGCAACTACTTTCGCCTCTGTTTTGATTGCCGCAACTCTTTTTATTTTGCGAGATTTTGAGCCATTTTCCGGCTTCCCCCGCTCTATTATTTTTATTAATTATTTTTTAACTCTTTTGTTTGTTAGCGGTTCGCGAGCGAGCAAAAGAATTCTTACCGAATCAATCAAACAACCAAATAAAAACGGAAAAAAGGTGTTAATTGTTGGCGCGGGTAGCGCTGGCGAAGAATTATGCCGTTCCCTTGTAAAAAGCAAAAATTATCATTTGGTTGGTTTTATT
This sequence comes from Parcubacteria group bacterium ADurb.Bin159, assembly GCA_002070355.1. NCBI lineage: Bacteria > Parcubacteria group bacterium ADurb.Bin159. The sequence continues at coordinate 4,554 of MWDC01000006.1, forward strand.
GACGATGATGAAAATAAACAAAAAACTACTATTCACGGCTATCCTGTTTTGGGGAAGAGGCAAGATATACCTAAAATTGTCAAACAACATAATGTTGAAGAAATAATTATTGCCTTACCCTCGATTAATCAAAAAATTATTAAAGAAACAACAGAAATATGCCGCAAAGCAAAAATAAATAAATTAAAAATTTTACCTTCAAGACAAGATATTATTGAAGGTAAAATAAGTTTATCCCATATTCGCGATATTACTATTGAAGATTTATTGGGACGAGATACGGTTTTCATTGATACCGGAGAAATAAAAAATTTTATTTCCGGCAAACGCGTTTTAGTCACTGGTGCCGCTGGCTCCATTGGCTCTCATTTATGTAAAGAAATTTTGAAGTTTGGGCCAAAGGAAATTATCGGTTTTGACCAAAATGAAACAGGGACATTTAATTTAGAAAGAGAATTGAAGAACGCCGGCGCCATTTTTATACCGATTATCGGGGATATTTGCGACGAAAATAAAATAGATAATATTTTTAAAAAATTTAAACCAGAAATAGTTTTCCATGCCGCCGCTTATAAACATGTGCCGGTGATGGAAGCCCATCCTGACGAAGCGGTTAAAAATAATATTTTCGGCACTCTCTGTGTGGCTAAAACGGCTCTAAAATATAAAGCAGAAAAAATGGTTTTTATTTCTACGGATAAAGCTATAAATCCAAGTTCAGTGATGGGAGCAACAAAACAAGTAGGAGAAATGATTTGCCAATGGATGAATAAACAAAATTCTACTAAATTTTGCGCGGTTAGATTTGGCAATGTCTTGGATTCTCAGGGTAATGTAGTGGGTATTTTTGAAGAACAAATTAAAAAAGGCGGGCCTTTGGAAATAACCAGCCCGGAAATGAAAAGATATTTTATGGTCACCTCCGAAGCGTGTTTATTAGTTATGCAAGCCGGCGCCATTAGCCAAGGAGGAGAAGTTTTTGTTTTGGATATGGGGCAACCGATTAAAGTGGTTGATTTAGCCCGGGAGATGATTAAATTGGCCGGATACGAGCCGGATGTAGATATTCCTATTGTTTTTACTCACCCTCGGCCCGGGGAAAAATTGTTTGAAGAAATTTTGGCGAGTAAAGAAATACCCACTAAACATAAAAAAATATTTATGGCTAAATTAACCGACTTTGATGAGGAAAAATTGATTAAAGGATTAGATAAGTTAAAACAAGCCACAGAAGAAAATGATAGGGAAAAAATAATTAGCGCACTTAAAGAGCTCGTTCCCTCTTATAAAATTCAGAGGGTTTAAGGGTTCCACCCTTAAGAGCCCGCATAAATAAAGGTCATTTAAGGGTTCCACCCTTAAGTCTTATATTAAAAAAATTATGAATGAAGAAATTAAACAACAACAAAAAGAGTATAATGAAAAAATGAATGAAGATGAGATTAATTTAATGGATTATTGGCGAATTATTTCTAAAAGAAAAAAGGGCATTATGGCTATTGTCTTAATAGCTGTTTTGATTACCGGAATTATTTCGGAATTTGTTCTGCCTAAGATTTATGAAGCCAGCGGGTTGGTAGAAATTGCCAAAATTAAAGGCGAGAATTTAATGAATCCCGCTGACATTATTACCACTTTCAAAGAAGAAGCGACTTTATCAGAGATTGGCGAAAAAATGGGTTGGAATAAGGAAAATCAAAAAGATAAAGAAAAAATCGCTAGATTAGAAGAAAGCCTTATTATTTCTAAAGACGAAAAGGGTAATTTATTAAAAATTACCGCCCTTGCCAACACCCCGGAAGAAGCCAAAAAAATTGTGGAAGCGACTAATGAAGTTTTAATTGCTCGACATCAAAAAAGATTTGAAGGAGCGGAAAAATTAATTACCGCAGAGATTGAAACTATCACTCAAGAAAAAGAAAAAACAAAAAAAGATATAGAAAAAATAGGAGAAAATTTGGCTAGAATCAATCAAGATATTGCTAATTATGAAAAAGAAATTGCTAAAAGAAGCGATATCCAATCTGAAGGACAAGGGAGGATTGCCGAAAGTTATATTAATCTTTTAGCTCAAGCCAAAAATCAAAAAGAATCAGAAGAAGCGCAAATTTTAGAGTTAGAGCAAAAATTAGTCGGTTTGGAGCAATCTGTCCAACAAAAAGAATATGAGAAAACATACGAAACAACAATGACGCGAGTAGTCGCTTCCCCTACTCTACCTACTAGCCCTATCGGTCCGAGAACAATGTTAAATGTGTTTATTGCTGCGATATTGGGGCTATTTGTCGGTATTTTTTGGGCTTTTGGCGCGGAGTATGTAGAAAAAAATAAATAAAAAAAACTTAAGGGTTAAAAAAAACTTAAGGGTGGAACCCTTAAGAGCCCGCATAAATAAAGGCCGTTTGAGGGTTCCACCCTTAAGTCTTATCCTTAAATCTTACTATTTTACTTGCTCTAAAATTTTTTGACGGATTTCTGAAGCGATTTTGGGATTTTCTTTAATAAATTGTTTGGCTGTTTCTTTGCCTGCGCCGAGTTTAATATCTCCATAGTTTAATGTACGGCCAGATTGTTTAATAAGTCCATATTTTACACCGGTATCAATAATATCAGCTTCTTTGGAAATACCTTCGTTATACATAATATCAAACTCGCAATTTTTAAAAGGCGGGGCGACTTTATTTTTGACAATCTTTGCTTGAACTCTATTGCCAATAATTTCGTCGCCTTTTTTTATTTGAGCTTTTCTTTCTAAACGAATGCGAACTGAGGAATAAAATTTAAGCGCTGTTCCGCCGGTGGTTGTTTCTGGATTGCCGAACATTATGCCTATTTTCTGGCGAGTTTGATTGATAAAGATAACCACGGTTTTTGTTTGATCAATTATAGAAGCCAGTTTACGGCACGCTTGGCTCATTAAACGCGCTTGACGGCCGATATGCTGCTCCCCCATTTCTCCCTCTATCTCGGCTTTTGGAGTCAGGGCAGCTACTGAATCAACAATAATGGCGTCAACTCCATTAGAACGAACAAGAGTTTCTACTATCTCTAACGCCTGTTCCCCGTTGTCGGGTTGAGAAATTAATAAATCCTCCACTTTAACCCCCAAACGTTTGGCATAATCCGGATCCAAAGCGTGCTCTGCATCAATATAAGCGGCAACCCCGCCTCTTTTTTGAACCTCGGCTAAAATCTGAAGGCACAAAGTAGTTTTTCCGCCCATTTCTGGGCCGAAAATTTCTATAATACGGCCACGAGGAACGCCACCCACACCCAGAGCAATATCCAAAGCCAAACATCCGGTAGTTATCGCCTCCACGTCCATTTTTTTTGCTTCGCCTAATTTCATTATTGAACCCTCGCCAAATCTATTTTTGATTAAATCCATAGCCGATTCTGCGGCTTTGCGCCGATCTTCTGACGAAGGAACATCTTGTTTTTGCAATTTAGGCATAAAGATATGTCAAATGTTAAATATCAAAACTAAATTAAATATGAAGCGTCAAATGTCAAATCAAATTTAAAATCTCAAATCCCAAATTTAATAAAATTAAATGAAATCGTGCCTATCAAGAGAGATTGTCCCTTTTGACTTTTTGATTATTGATAAAGTATAAAACAAAACAGAAAAGTGTCAAATAAAAAATTGAGCAAGGTCGCGTCTGCTAATTAGGGTAGGCAGAATAAAACGGATAGCAAATCAAATTTATTTTTTCGCGAGATAAGCCTTTATTAATGCGGGTTTGTAGGGGTTGATTTGAAAACCTACTCATCAGTAAGCGAGGACTGTGATTTTTTTAGCAGAGTGAGAGTGATGGTGGCAGGGCGGGAATATTTTTTCTTAGCGGAAATTTTTATGGTGTTTAACCCTTCTTCAATGTTTAATTGTTCTTTAAATTCCGGACCAATAAAATCAGAAATAAGATGGTCGTTAATATAAAGACCCACTCCCTCCTCTGTCCTCCCTTCTAAAATAACAAATGGTTCATCAATAATTTGATTATTTAGCGGGGAATAAATTTCTAAAAAAGGAGGGCGGAAAAGGGACAAAACTCCGGAAAGCAGGTAAGCGAGCAAAATAACGCCAATAATAATAAATAAAATATGGGGCAGGCCTATTTTTTTTAATTTTGGTTTTTCTTTAGGTAAAATCGGCTTATTAAATAATGATGAGGCTTCTTGATTAAATTTATTTATCAAATCTTGAGCAGGTAAACCTAAAAAATTTGCATAACGTTCTAAAAATTTACGGGCATAAATTATGTTAGGTAAATTTTGATAATCGCCCTCTTCTAAAGATTTAAGATAAGTTTTGCCTATTTTTAATTCTCTTTCCGCTTCGGATAAAGTAATTTTTTTTTCTTCTCTTTTCTCGCGAAGAATGTCGCCTAAACTATGTGATTTAATTTTATAAGAAGAAAATTTCATAAATCTCAAAACTCTAAATCCTACTTGCCTGTCTCTCAGCAGGTAGAGCCAAATCCGAAATTCTAAACCCAAAAATTAAAAGGAAAAGATTAATTTCAAATCTGCCCTGATTTAGAATCAAATTTTTAAAAATGAAAATCGGTAAAAAAAGTGTCAAATTTGATTTTTTTAATTGGGGTCAGACCCCAAAAAGTGACCGCCGAGAGCCCTTTATTGATGCGGCTTTCCGAGCGATTTTTTAAAAATGGCACGATTTTGATCAGAATTTATAATATAAAATAAAAAAATAGAATATAAAATTAAAATATAAAATTTAATTTATTTTTATCATTTATTTTTATTATTTTTATCATTTTTAAAATTGGTAAAAAAAGTGTCAAAATTGATTTTTTGAGGAGATAACCCTTTATTGATGCGGGTTTGCGGAGGTCGGAAAAAGGGGACTGTCCCCTTTTAGGGTTTGAGAATTTGACGGGGGCGGGAACCATCAGCTGGCCCAATAGTGCCCTCGTCTTCCAATAAATCCAACAAACGAGCAGCTCGCGCATAACCTATACGCAATCTTCTCTGCAATAAAGTAGCCGAAGCGCGATGGGCAGAAATAACTTCTTCGCGAGCTCGGGCTAATAATTCGTCTTCTTCTAAATCACTTTCTTCTCCTTTTATTTGCTCCACTTGCCCTTCTATATCAATATAATTGTTTTCCTCCCCTGATTGGCTTAAATATTTAACTACTCTTTTTATTTCTTCATCAGAAACATAAGGAGATTGTAAACGTTTAGGCCGAGATAATTTAGGAGAAACATAAAGCATATCTCCTCTGCCTACTAATTTTTCTGCGCCGGAAAAATCCAAAACTGTGCGCGAATCAGCCATAGAAGCCACAGAAAAAGCCACGCGTGTGGTAATGTTGGCCTTAATTAAACCAGTGATAATGTCCACAGAAGGACGTTGTGTGGCTAAAACTAAATGAATGCCTGTAGCCCGCGCCATTTGAGTTAATCTGACAATGCAGGTTTCCACATCGCGAGCAGCAGCCACCATTAAATCAGCCAATTCATCAATAACCACTACAATATAAGGAAGCTTTTCTCTTGTATTATCTTTATTATAATCCTCAATATTGCGTTTTTTGGCTTCTTCCATTATATCAAAACGACGTTCCATTTCTCGGATAAGCCATTTTAGCACATTAATTGTTTTGTCCACTTGGGTTAAAGTAGGCGTCAATAAATGAGGGAGATTTTGATAAAGAGTAAGCTCCACTCTTTTAGGGTCAATTAAAATAAATCGAAGGGTTTGAGTTGAGTTTTGATAAAGAAGGGTTAGAATAAGAGAATTAAGAAAAACGGTTTTACCGCTGCCTGTTGCCCCGCAAATCAAAATATGGGGCATACGAGACAATTCGTCAAAATAGATATTGCCACTTACATCTTTACCTAAAGCAATGGTTAAATTGCTTGATTTTTGTTTGAATTCTCGGGAAGATAAAATTTCTTTTAAATGGACAACTGCCACGGATTGGTTAGGCACTTCTATGCCCACTAAAGATTTTCCGGGAATAGGAGCTTCTATTCTTATAGGATGTTTAGCTAAAGAAAGGGCCAAGTCATTGCTTAGCGCGGTAATGCGAGAAAGTTTTATACCTTCTTGCGGCCGAAGAGTGTATTGAGTTACTGTTGGTCCAACTTGCGCTCCCCCCATTTCCACAGGAATGCCAAAATTCTCCAATGTTTTTTTTATAACTTCTTTATTCTCTTCAATATTTCCTCCTATGGCTTCAGATTTTAAATTATCTAAAAGGTCTAAAGGAAAAGTGGAGGGAGTAGGTTTGGTTTGTTTTAAAACTTCTATTTCTGGGAAAGAGGGTGTTTTGGCTTCTTGTTCCGGTTTTTCTTTTTTTATTTTTAAAGGTAAAATTTTTAATTTAGCCGGCTCTTTTTTTAAAGTAATTTTTTTTGTTTCTTCAACGATTTCTTCTTCCTCTTCTTCTTTTTTACGATTAGCAAAAATAAGAACAAAACCACCGGCTATAACTCCTAAAAAAATAATCAAACTTGCCCATAAACCGAAAATTTGAAAAATCGGCCAAGATAAACCATAGCCGATATATCCCCCGCCCTTGTTTTGTGAAAGAGCTAAAGGGTTATTAATAAAAAATAAATGAAAGGCAGCGCTAGCGCCAAACAGAATTAAAAAAAGTCCCAAAACAACCAAACCCATTTTCTCAAATTTTTCCGGTTCAAATAAAAGTCTTGCTCCGATAACTAAAATTAAAAAAACTCCCCAAGAGAGCCAACCGAAAATTTTCTGAATAATTAAAGCAAAACTATTACCCACAACTCCAGCAAGATTAAAAAGCCCTAAAAAAAGAATAATGGCTAAAACCATCAAAGCGATACTCATTAATTTAAATTGCCAAAAGGGAGTAGATTTTTTAGGGAGCGGGGTTGGGATTGAATGATTTTTTTTCTCTTTTTTCTCTTTTTTATTTTTTTTCTCTTTTTTATTTTTTTTCGCCACAATAATATGTTAAGGGAAAAGGGAACAGCGCCCTTTTTTTGAAAAATTTTTTTATTTAAAATAAAAATTATATTTTTTTGGCCGATTTAAACAACTTTCCAAATTTAGGGTCCACAACCCTAAATTTAAAAATTCGCTTGTTTCGCCTTTATTGATGCGGGTTTGCAGAGGTTGATCTTTGGGGACTGTCCCCTTTTTTAAAGTTGGTGCCAGCGGGAATAAGACGGCCAATAATAACATTTTCTTTAAGGCTTCGCAAATAATCAGGCCTTCCGTTAATGGAAGCATTAATTAAAACGCGGGAAGTTTCTTGAAAGGAAGCAGCAGCTAACCAAGAATCTGTAGAAAGAGAAACACGAGAAATGCCTAAAAGAGTTTCGCGCGCCGTAGCTGGTTTTTCATTTTTCTTTAAATTTTCATTAACTTCTTCAAAATAAGCGCGAGGAACTATTTCTCCGGGAAGTAAATCTGTATCCCCTCCGTCTTCAATTAAAATTCGAGAAAACATCTGACGAATAATAATTTCTATATGCTTGTCATTTAAAGCTTGGCCATGGGAAGCGTAAACATATTGTATTTCTTTCAAAATATATTTTTGCGTGGGGATTTTCCCTTGTAAATAATAAAGCTCTGACAAGTTGACACTACCGTCGGTTAATACTTGGCCAATTTCCACCTTATCCCCTGATTTAACCCAAGGAATATAACCACTTAAATCATAACTTTGGCTTACTTTCTCTTCATAGGTGATAACAACTTTTTTATCTTTAATTACAACTGTTCCTCGATATTTTGAAGTGATTTTTTCTTTAATGCTGTTTCCTTTTTGAGCAATAACATCGCCGGGTAAAACTAAATTGCCGTCTTTAACTTTTACCTCATAATTATGAGGAATTTTTATTTCTTCTATTTTTTTAATTTCTCCGTCAAGAATAAGATTTTTCTTTTTGTCTTCTTCTTTAATGGTAACTTTACCAGGGAATCGAGCTAAAATTGCTTCCCTTTTCACTGGCCGAGCCTCAAAAAGCTCTTCTACACGCGGAAGACCTTGGACAATATCTGCGCCAGCCACACCTCCGGCATGAAAAGTGCGGAGAGTTAACTGCATTCCCGGCTCGCCAATACTTTGTGCAGCGACAACTCCCACAGGAACGCCTAACTCCACCGGTTTTAAAGTAGACAAATCATAACCATAACACTTAGAACAAATTCCTCTTCGTAATTTACAGGTCAAAGCTGAACGAATATAAACTTCATCAGGGTCTGCCTCTTTTATTTTAGCAGAAATTTCTTGATTAATCCATACATCTTTTTTAGCCACAATTTCTCCTGTTTTAGGATGATAAACATCTTTAGCTAAAACTCTGCCCAAAAGCCGATTTTGCCAATTAACCCCCATTTCTTCTCCTTCTTTTTTGGTAAGACATAACCCCTCTTTGTCCTGACAATCCAAAGAAGTAATAATGACATCTTGCGCCACATCAACCATACGCCGGGTTAAATAACCAGCAGCCGGTGTACGCAAGGCAGTATCTGAAACTCCTTTTCTCGAACCATGAGTGGAAATAAAATATTCCAAAGAAGAAAAACCTTCTTTAAAAGAAGAGGTAATGGGCAATTCTATTAACCGGCCAGTTGGTGAAGAAACTATGCCTTTAATACCAATCATCTGGGTTAATTGCGACCAAGAACCGCGCGCTCCGGAATTTATCATAGAAAGAGCCGTGTTAGTAGGAGAAAGACTTTGACGCACTAACTCAGTAATTTTATCTCTAACGTCCAGCCAAATCCTTATTGTTTCTCTATATTTTTCTTCCTCAGTTAAAAACCCTTGTTCCCAAAGATTTTCCAATTTTTGCACTTTTTTCTCTCCTTCTTTTATCAACGTATCTTTTCCTTTAATCTCCGGCAAGTCAACCAACCCCATAGAAAGACCGCTCTTGGTAAGATAATACAAAGTGGTTTCTTTAATTTTATCTAAAATTTCCACGGTGACTTCATCGCCGTATTTTTCAAAACAAAGGCGAACAATTTCTTCCAATTTTCTTCGGTCAATTATTTCTTTCAAATTATAAATATCTTCCGGTAAAAAGTTGGAAAAGATTAAGCGCCCCACTGTGGCTTCTATTATTTTCCCGTCTTTTTCCACTTTAATAAGTTCGCGTAAATCGATTTTGCCTGATTCGTAAGCGAAAATCGCTTCTTTCGGCGAAGAAAAACTTTTTAGAAGCCGGCTCTTTTCTTCTTCAGCACTTTTTATAGTAGTCATCCAATAAGCCCCCCACACCATATCTTTGGGTGGAGTGACAATAGCTTGGCCAGTAGCCGGTTTTAAAAGATTGTGAGTAGAAAGCAAAATTGTTTCCGCTTCTTTTATGGCTTTTTCAGAAATGGGTAAATAAACCGCCATTTGATCCCCATCAAAGTCAGCATTATAAGCCGGACAAATTAAAGGATGAACCTGAATAGCTTTACCTTCTACTAAAACCGGTTGAAATGCCTGAATAGAAATACGATGAAGGGTAGGAGCGCGGTTTAACAAAACATAAGAATTTTTAACCACTTCTTCTAAAATAGAAAAAACAACGTCTCCCTTTTCATCAATCATATGATTAGCGCTGCGAACATTATGAACAATTTTTCTCTTTATCAATTGTGAAGCAACAAATGGCTTAAAAAGCTCCAAAGCCATTATTTTGGGAAGACCGCATTGAAAAAGTTTAAGATTAGGATTAACCACAATAACTGAACGACCGGAATAATCCACTCTTTTACCTAAAAGATTTTGGCGAAAACGACCTTGTTTCCCTTCTAAAATATCTGCTAAAGATTTAAGCGGCCGAGATTGACCAGTAGAAGCAGCCACAGTTTTACCTACTCTCATATCATTATCCATTAAAGAATCAACTGCTTCTTGTAACATTCTTTTTTCGTTACGCAATATAACTTCCGGAGCATTAAATTCTATCAATTTCCGCAAACGATTATTGCGGTTAATCACCCGACGATACAAGTCATTTAGATCCGAAGAAGCAAAACGACCGCCATCTAACTGAACAAGCGGTCGTAAATCAGGAGGAATAACCGGAATAACCTCTAAAACCATCCATTCTGGTTTAATTTTATTTTTTAAAAAATTGCTGGCAATTTTTATAACCTTGGCTATCTTTTTTTGCTGGGTTGGATTTTTAGTATTTTCTTTTTCTTTTTCCAAATCTTTAATCATTTTCTTTAAATCAAGATTGGCTAAAAGATCTCTTATCGCTTCTGCTCCCATTTTTGCTGTAAATAAATACCCGTATTTTAAAGAAAGCTGGCGGTAATCTAACTCCGAAAGAAACCGTTTTAAAACAATGCCTTTTATTTCTTTTTCTGTTTCTTTATAAGAAGCCGTCAATTCCTCAATATTTTTTATTGCCTCTTCTTTGTCTTTCGTCTCTTTTTTTATGGCTTCTTTCTTTTTTTTAAATTCTTCTTTTAATTTCAAAAGTGTTTGCTCTTTTAAGGGCTCATTGACCTCAGTAATAATAAAATTGGCAAAATAAACTACTTTTTCCAAGGATTGAATGGATAAATCTAAAAGTAAGCCTATTTTTGAAGGTACGCCGCGTAAATACCAGATATGAGTTACTGGCGCGGCTAAAGCAATGTGCCCCATTCTTTCCCTACGGACAGTAGAACGGGTTATTTCCACACCACAACGATCGCAAACTATTCCTTTATAACGAATTTTTTTATATTTTCCGCAAGCACATTCCCAGTCCTTGACTGGACCAAAAATTTTCTGGCAAAAAAGCCCATCTCTTTCCGGTTTTTGCGAACGATAGTTAATGGTTTCTGGACGCAAAACTTCCCCGTTAGACCAAGAAAGAATTTCTTCGGGTGAAGCCAAACGCAGAGAAATAGAAGAAAAATCAACAAACTTTTCTCTTCTACCCTCTAAAGAGATTGTTCTTAATGAAGAGGGAGCTGACATAATAATATAAAATGTTTTTTATTTATTCATTTTTATATCTATCCCCAAACCTTTAAGTTCACGGACTAAAACGTTAAAAGATTCGGGAATATTAACTTCTCTAATCGGTTCGCCTCGAATAATAGCTTCATAAGCATTTGTTCTTCCGGTCACATCATCGGATTTGATAGTAAGCATTTCTTGCAAAGTATAAGCTGCGCCATATCCTTCTAAAGCCCAAACTTCCATTTCTCCAAACCTCTGGCCGCCGAATTGGGCTCTTCCTCCCAAAGGTTGCTGAGTAATCAAAGAATAAGGACCAATAGAGCGTTGATGAATTTTATCTTCCACTAAATGATTTAATTTAATTATATACATATAGCCAACAGCCACTGGTTCGGTGTAAGGTTCTCCGTTTCTGCCATCATAAAGTTTTAATTTTCCACTAACTGGATAATTTGCTTTTTTTAATTCTTCTTTTATCTCCTCGTCTTTAATGCCACTAAAAACCGGCGATGCTGCTTTATATTTCAAATCGTTAGCAGCTAATCCTAATTCTAATTCTAAAATTTGTCCTAAATTCATTCTAGAAACAACGCCTAAAGGATTTAAAATTACATCTACTACCCGGCCATCTTCCAAATAAGGCATATCTTCTTTAGCTACTATTTTAGAAATAACTCCTTTGTTTCCGTGTCTGCCAGCTAATTTATCCCCTACTTGGACTTTGCGCATATCTGCCACTAAAACTTGTACTGATTTTATTACTCCCGGCGCTAATTTATCCCCATCTTTGCGAGAAAATATTTTAATACCAATTACTCGGCCATGCTCTCCATGCTCTAAATAAAGAGAAGTGTCCCTGACATCTCTGGCTTTTTCGCCGAAAATAGCCTGAAGTAATTTCTCTTCCGCGGAAAGCTCTGTTTCTCCTTTAGGGGTGATTTTCCCTACTAAAATGTCTCCTGATTTTACTTCTGCTCCTAAACGAATAATGCCGTCTTTATCTAAATTTGCTAAACGTTCTTGGCTTACATTGGGGATATCCCTAGTAGTAACCTCTTCACCAAAGCGGGTATGGCGAACATCAGCGCTATATTCTTTAATATGAATTGAAGTTAAAAGGTCTTCTTCTACTAAACGGGAAGAAATAATAATAGCGTCCTCATAATTAAAACCGTCCCAAGGAAGAAAAGCGCAAAGCAAATTTCTGCCCAAAGCAAGCTCTCCTTTATCCATTGCCGGGCCATCAATCAATAAATCTCCTTTCTCTACTCTTTGGCCAACATTTAAATCTTTATTAATATTTTGTGAAAGACAAGTATCATAATTTGAACGAGCGTATTTTGTTACCGGATAATTTTCTTTTTTGCCGGAAGAATCGCGAAGAGTTATATGCCGAGAATCAATCTCTACAATTTTTGCTGGTTTTGATGCTTCTTTCAAATAACCGGAATCGCGAGCCACATATTTTTCAAAACCTGTACCAATCAAAGGCGATTCAGGTAAAATTAAGGGAACAGCCTGCCTCTGCATATTTGTTCCCATTAAAGCCCTAACCCCGTCATCGTGCTCCAAAAAAGGAATTAAAGACGAGGCAGCGCTTACCGTCTCATTATTAGCCACATCAATAAAATTAATTTCTTCTTTTTTACAAAATCCGGGTTTTCCTTTTATTCTCGCTTCAATATAAGGGTCAATAATTTTATTTTTATGAACTTTTGTTGAATACGGGGCAATATTATATTTTGTTTCTTCATAAGCGTCAAAATAAACTATTTCGCTGGTTAATTCTCCGTTTTTAACTTTTCGATAAGGAGCAACTAAAAATCCGTTTTCATTAAGCCGAGTATAAGAAGCTAAATGGCCAACTAAACCAACATTTTGCCCTTCAGAAGTGGCAATAGGGCAAATGCGGCCATAAAAAGTAGGGTGAACATCTCTAACTTCAATGCCCGCTCTTTCTCGTTTAAGCCCGCCGGGACCGATTACTGTTAACCGTCTTTTATGTTCAAGCTCAGCTAAAGGATTAGTTTGCTCCATAAATTGAGAAAGCTGACCCAAAACAAAAAAATCCCTCATACTATTAGCTAAAGGACGAGGGTTAATTAATTGGCTGGGTAAAACATGTTTAGCGGCTACAGCGCTCATTCTGTCTAAACACAATTTTTCTGTTCTAATCATCCCTATTCTAAATTTAGCAAGACATAATTCTCCTACCACCCGTAAACGCCGATTTGATAAATTGTCAATATCATCAGGTTCGTCTTTATTTATATCAAGACGAATAATCTCTGATATAATAGCCACTAAATCTTCTATGGTTAATAATATTTTTTGATCTGGAACTTTTAATTCTAAACGTTGATTAATTTTATACCGACCGGCACTGCCCAAGCTATATCTCCGAGGATTTAAAAACATTGATTCAAATAAAGAACGGGCATTGTCTAAAACCGGAGGCTCGTTAGGGCGAAGACGGCGGTAAATTTCCAGCATTCCTTCTTCGTAAGAAGAAGACGGATCTTTTTCTAAAGTGTTTTTTAAAATTTTTATCTCTTCCTCTGTTTTTAATTTTTTGAAAGCAGACATAATTTCCCCATTTGTACCTAATCCAAAAACGCGAAGCAAGGCGGTAGCTACTGCTTTTCTTTGACGGTCAATACGAACCCAAATAATTCCTTTGGGGTCTGTTTCAAATTCCAACCAAGAACCGCGGTCAGGTATAATTTTTGCCCCATAAAGAGGCTCGCCCTTATAAAATTCTTGCGTAAAAAAAACTCCGGATGACCGAAGTAATTGTTGTACGATAACTCTTTCAATGCCATTAATGATAAAAGTGCCTCGTTTTGTCATTAACGGCAAATTGCCAAAATACATTTCTTCTATTTGACTTTTTCCGCGACGTTTATCAATTAATTTTACCTTAACCCGAAGAGCAGCTTCATAGGTTAAATTTTTTTGCTTAGAAGTTTCTTCATCAAATTTTGGTTCGTCAAGACGATGGGACAAAAAATGAAGTTCAAAATTTTTGCCGGTATAATCGCAAATAGGAGAAAATTCTTTTAAAATTTGCGCTATGCCTTCTTTTAAAAAATGTTCGTAAGAAAGTTTTTGAATTTGAGTTAAATCTTCTAAAGGCAAAATATTTGGATAATTATAAGCGCTAGGAAAATATTGGCGAGAAAAATTATTTTTCATAAAAAAAACAAAAAATTATCTTGGGCTTTAAAACTTTTAAGATTCAATAATTTTTAGAAAAAAAATAAAAAAGTGAATTTATTTTAACAAGTTTTTTAGAATTGTCAAGTTCTGTTTTTTCCTTTATATTGAGCGAAAATTTAAGTTTTCCACAAGTTATCCACAGGTTGTTAAAATTTTTTGAACTGTTTCCTTGTCATTATAAGGAATTTTTTTATTATTCGGACCGCAAATACATAGTTCCGAACCTTTGCCGGTAATAATTATTTGCGAATCTGGTTTAGCTAAACTTATCGCTTTTTTTATCGCCTCGGTTCTATCTAAAATCTTAAAATATTGAGAAGAAGAATTATGAACAGATAATAAACCTTTTTCTATTTCATCAATAATTTCTTGCGGATTTTCATCATAAGGATCTTCGTCAGTTAAAATAATATATTGGCAATAATTAGCAGCAATTTTTCCTAACTCCGGCCGTCTCCATTTGTCTCGTCCTCCACCAGCTGACCCTAAAACGCAAATTAACTTATCTCCTCTTTCTTTAAGCGTCTTATAAACTTTTTCCAATTCATGCGGCGTATGAGCATAATCAACAAAAACAGAAAAAGGAGAATGGCAAACTTGCTCCATTCTGCCGGGAATAAATTTTATTTTAGATAGGGCTTCATTGATTTTTTCAAAAGGAACGGAAAAATAATCGGCTAAACAAAGACAGGCTAAAATATTATAAATATTAAACTCTCCTATTAAATTTGTTTTAAATTCATTATTCCCTACTCTAAAACTTGACCCTTCTTTAGTGCAATTTATATCTTTTGCTTCAATAAGTTTAATATTTTTAGAAGCAAGAAAATTTTTATCTACTTTAATTCTCCCCAAAGTATAACCATAATATTGGTCAACGGGAAATTTTAAAAAGTCAGCGGCATTTTTATCGTCAAGATTAGCAATAATAACTTTGGGAATTTTTTTACCTTTTATCGTTTTATGCTTGCATTTAGAAAGAAAAGCGAATAATTTTTGCTTTTCTTTTTTGTATTTCTCAAAACTTCCGTGAGATTCAATATGTTCTGGTGAAAGATTAGTAAAAATAGCCCCGTCATAATGAACGGGTAAATGTCTTGCTTGACTGATGCCCTGAGATGTTGTTTCCACAAAAGCGTATTCTATTCCGTTATCTGCCATCTGCTTTAAGGTGCGGGAAAGAAAAAAACGACCGGGCATAGTCATTTTCAAGGCATTGGGTATTTCTTTATCTTTTGTCTTAAAACTAATTGTTGAAGTCCAGCCTGTTTTCAATCCACATAAAGAAAAAATTTTGCCGGCTAACCAAGTGGTAGTTGATTTACCGGCTGTTCCAGTAATGCCAATAACTACCATCTTAGAGGATGGATTTCTGTAAATTAAAGAAGATAAGCGTGCTAAAGAATAATGATAAAAATATAAAAGAGGAGAAGGAATAAATTTTAAAACTGTCTCCTTTAAATTCATAATAAAAAAGAACTATGCGATTATTTTATAACCTTATCAATAATGCCGTAATTTTTTGCTTGTTCAGCAGTCATAAAAAAATCTCGATCTGTGTCTTTTTCTATTTTAGCTAAAGTTTGGCCAGTATGTTTAGATAAAATCTGATTAATTCTATCTCTAATTTTTAAGATATGCTCCGCTCTAATTTTTATATCCGTAGCTTGGCCCTCCGTTCCCCCCATTACTTGGTGAAGCATTATTTCAGCATTAGGCAAAGCAAATCTTTTACCTTTAGTCCCAGCGGTTAGGAGAACTGCTCCCATAGAACTGGCTGTACCCACACAGATAGTAATAACATCTGGTTTAATATATTGCATAGTGTCGTAAATAGCCAAACCAGCGGTCACTGAACCTCCAGGAGTATTTAAATAAAGCTTAATATCTTTGCCCTTATCTTCGCTCTCTAAAAAAAGAAGCTCAGCAATAACTGTATTCGCTACCGCATCATCTATGGGACTACCTAAAAAAATAATCCGCTCTTTTAAGAGACGAGAATAAATGTCATAAGCGCGCTCGCCAAAATTTGATTTTTCAATTACTGTAGGTATTAAATGCATAATATAAAAAATAAAATAAAATATAAAATTTTGAATTTTGTTTTATATTACTCTTTCTCTTGCTTTTGTCAAGAGATTAAATTATAATAAAATTATGATTAAAAAGACAAAAAAAATTCGCTATGTTTTTTGGGGAACGTCGGATTTCGGTGCCATAGTTTTAGAAAAATTAATTGAACACAATCTTGTCCCTTTAACAGTCATAACTACCCCAGATAAACCCGTAGGCAGAAAAAGAGTCCTCACTCCAAGTCCGGTAAAAAAAATAGCTTTAAAATATAAACTGCCTATTTTAGAACCAAGTCAGATAAAAGATAATTCTGAATTAAAGAAACAACTTATTTCGTTGTCTCCAGATATTTTTTTAGTCGCCTCTTATGGAAAAATTCTACCAACTGATATTTTGAAAATTCCTGTTTATGGCTCATTAAATATTCATCCTTCTCTTTTGCCAAAATACCGCGGCGCCTCCCCTATTCAAACAGCCATACTTAATGATGATGAAAATAATACTGGCGTTTCTATTATTTTAATGGATGAAAAAATAGATCACGGAAAGATAATAATAAAAATTAAAAATCAAAAACACAAATCAAAAATAAATTATAAAAAGTTGTCTGATGAATTGGCAAATTTAGGGGCAGAAGCATTTATTAAAATTTTACCAGATTGGGTGAAAGGAAAAATTAAATCTCTACCCCAAGCTGATAAAAATGCCACATTCACTAAAATTATTAAAAAGGAAGATGGAAAAATCAATTGGCAAAACAGCGCTGATTCTATTGAAAAAATGGTTCGTGCTTACTCTCTATGGCCTGTGGCTTATAGCCAATGGCAAGGGAAAACAATTAAAATAATAGAGGCTGAAATAGCAAAAGAAAATGATTCTTTTATGCCAGGAACGGTTTTTCTTAATAAAAAAAAAGACCTCTGCGTAGCTTGCGGAAAAGGAGCCCTTATTTTAAAAAAAATCCAGCTTGAAGGTGGAAAAATATTGTCAGCAAAAGATTTTTTAAATGGTCACAGACAAATTCTTGGTCAAATTCTTTAATCTCTTATTCCCCTTTATTTAAGCGCCGTTTAAGGGTTCCACCCTTAAGAATTTTAGGGTGGGGACACTAAACATGGTTAATTTTTTGCTTAATAAATAACGAAAATGCTTACTGCTTGAATCAAGCAGTTTTTTTACTTCTTCCGATTCATCAGAAGGATAAACAGTATAATAAATTTTCGCTTCTTTTAGGTCTTTATCCACTGACGCTCTAATTATGGTGACTAAAACTTGTTTGTCTAATTCTTCTTCAATAAAACTTTGAACCATTTGGCTCAAGGTATTTTTTAAAAGTTCACTTACTTTTTCTGGCCGATTATTGGACACAATTAAAATATATCAAATGTTAAAACCAAAGATCTTAAATATTTTTAGGAGATTCTTTCTTCTTTAATTCTTTGAGTTCATGAATAAGTATGGAAACAACTGTTATTATAGGAATAACTAAAATTGCTCCCCAAGGACCGGCAATTTTCCCTCCTGCCAAAAGAGCAATTATGGTTAATAAAGGATTTATCCCTATGGCGCGCCGCATTACTGAAGGAACAATAAAATAATTTTCTATTTGTTGTACAACAAAATAAAGAACAGCCACTAAAACTCCTTTTAAGGGAGACATAGTAAAACCAACAATAACCGCGGGGATAGCTCCCAACCAGGGACCAATCCAAGGAATAATCTCTGTTAAACCGGCGATAACAGCTAAAATCAAAGAAAACCTAACTCCCAAAATAAGAAGCCCGCTATAAATTAAAATAAAAACAACTAAACATAAAATCAACATTGCCCTTCCCCAAGCTCCGATTTTTTCTTGACTCGCCATTAAAAATTTGCGGACAAAATCACGATATTTTTCTGGAATAATAATGGGAACAAGTTCTTTTATGGCTTGCTTTTGCACGGAAACATAAAAAGCAATAAGAAAAACCATAAATAAGCCAAAAATTGTGCCTGCTGCTCCAGAAACGAAAGAGGTTATAGCTTTATTTTTCTCTGTTAGCCATTTAGTAAAATTAAACTCCTCTTCCCCAGAAATATCCAAAAATGGACGCAAAAAATTCGGCAAATTCTCTACAAAAAGCTTTCCTTCTGATTTTATTATTGGACCAATAGCAAAAACAATGCCAATTATAATACCAATGACGACTAAATAAATCAAAGAAGCACCGAGCATGCGAGGAATTTTTTTCTTTTCAAACCAGTCAACTATAGGCGAAATAATAGCAGCCAAGAATAAAGCGGCAATAATAATCAACACAATATCTCTCAAATAATAGACAAGCCATAAACCGATAATAATAAAAATGATTTTAACAATAGACCAAGGGTCTATTTTTATTTTTTTTATTTCTTCTCCCATAAATTTAATAATTTAATATTTTTTCAAAAATATTTTTATTTTTAAACGGACCAATAATAGACAAAGATATATTTTTTCTATTGAATAATTCTCTGGCTACAAATTGAATTTCTTCTGCTCTCACCTTTTTTATTTTTTTTACTAATTCGGAAGGAGATAAATTATCTTTATAAAACAGGACTCGCGAACCATAATAAGAAGCAACATCAGCGCTGTCTTCTAAGCTAATTTTAAGCCGACCTTCATAATAATCTTTAGCTCTGTTTAATTCTTCAGCAGAAGGAGGATTTTTCTTTATTTTATCTAATTCTTCTAAAATAAGCAGAATTGTTTTTTCAGTATTATTTTTATCTACTCCGGCTCTAATTACAAAATTGCCCGTATCCACAAAAGCGTTCACCCCCATTTTAATAAAATACGTTAATCCTTGCTCCACTCTAATTTTTGAAAAAAGACGCGAACTCATATACCCACCCAAAATAATAGAAAGTAATTCCAAGGGCAAGGAATAACGATGTTTATATGGATAGCCAATGCCCCCCAAAGCAATTTGAATTTGTTTGGTGTTTTGATTTAAAATTTCTACTCGAGAAGAAGGAAAACGACGATTAAAAACTTTGAATTGCGGTGTATTATGCTTAGCTGACGAAACATTAAAATATTTTTTAACATTTTTTATATCTTCTTTTTTGACATTGCCGGCTACCACAACAATTAAATTATCACTTTGATAAAATTTCTTTTTAAAGGAAAGCAATTCTTTTAGCTTCAAATTTTTAATTTGACTAATTTCCCCACTGATTAAACGTCCCAAAGGGTGATCGCCATAAAGTGCTTTTTCAAACAAATTTTCAATGTAAAACATCGGATTATCCCGATACATTTTTATTTCTTCAATAATAACTCCTTTTTCTTTTTCAAAATCTGATTTTCTGAATAAAGAATTAAAAAGCATATCGGAAAGGAGATCTAAAGATGTGTCAAGATGACGGCGAATAGTTTTGATCCAATATCCTGTATGGTCTTCACCGGTGAACCCATTATATTCAGCACCCAAACGATCTAATTCTTGAGAAATGATAAAATTGCTTGGCCGGCGGTTCGTTCCTTTAAAAAGCAAGTGCTCAATAAAATGAGACGCTCCGCCTAAATTCAAAGTTTCATAACGAGAACCAAGAGGAAGCAAAACCAACAATGTAACTGTCTCGGTATTTTTTTGTGGCGCAAAAACAACTTTAGGCCCATGGGGAATTTTACTAACAAAAATTGAATTCATAATATTGCGATAACACAAAATTGATTTATAATATACTATAAATTTAATATATCATAAATATAAAATATATCAATAATATGAAAAAAAACAGGGAGCTAATCTTGGGAATTGAAACAAGCTGCGATGAAACAGCTGCTTCTTTAATAAAAGCGGAAAAAGGGAAAATAGAAATTTTAAGCAATGTTGTTTTCTCCCAAATTAAGCTTCACCAGCCATTTGGCGGAATTGTGCCGGAAGTAGCAAGTCGCGCTCATTTAGAAAAAATAATTCCTGTTTTAAAAAAGGCTTATGGAAATTATTCCCCTTTTCAGGTTAATTTAATATGTGTTACTTATGGGCCTGGGCTTATTACCTCTCTTCTCATTGGCATTGAAGCGGCAAAAACATTAAGTTATTTAACTCACGCTCCTTTGATGGCTGTTAATCATTTAGAGGGGCATATTTATAGTGTGGAAAATTTTGAAAAAATTATTTATCCGGCAATGGCTTTGATTGTTTCTGGCGGACACACTAAACTAATAAACATAAAAAAACCTTTTGTTTATCAAGAAGTAGGAACAACATTAGATGACGCTGCTGGCGAATGTTTTGATAAAATCTCTAAATTTTTGGGATTAGGTTACCCTGGAGGACCGATCATTTCTGATTATGCTTCAAAATGGCGTCAAGGAAAAAAAACTATTGATTTTCATTTGCCTCGGCCAATGTTAAAAAAGAAAAATTTTGATTTTAGTTTTTCCGGGTTAAAAACAGCCCTGATTTATAGCTTAAGAAAAAAACATTCTTTTCCTTTGGAAGGAATTTGCGCTGAAGTTGAAGAAGCAATTTGCCAGGTTTTGACTTATAAAACAATGGCTGCTTCGCGTGAATACAAGGCAAATTCTCTTATTTTATGCGGCGGCGTAGCAGCTAACCAATATCTGCGAAAGAGATTGAAAGAAGAAGCAAATAAAGCAAAAATAAATTTTTTCTGTCCTCCTTCAAACTTAGCCACTGATAATGCCTTAATGATTGCTTTAGCCGGCTATGAGCGTTTTAAAATGCTTTCTCCTAAAGAAAAAGAAAAGCTAAAAAATAATTTTGAATTAGACGCCAATCCGAATCTTTATTTTTAATTGGGGTCAGACCCCAAAAACCGACCGCGGGAAACCCTTTATTGATGCGGGTTTCCAGGCGATTTTTCAAAAATGGCACGATTTTGATCAGAATTTAGAATTTGGAATATGGAATATAAAATTT
>MWDC01000007.1 GCA_002070355.1 Parcubacteria group bacterium ADurb.Bin159
TTGTATAATATTCTCTCTAAAAAAATTTTTACCGTTTTTCTTTAAAAAATTAGCGCCTATTCCTTTAAGCCATCGGTTAAATAACGCTTCGTTTTTTTTAAAAATTATAGATAAATAATTTTCTATTAATTCTCTTATTTCAGATAAATTAAAATCTCCTTTATAAGAGGCCAATATTTCTTTGGCTAAAATATTAATTTCATATTTTATTGGGTAATCCGATAAATATTCTAAAAAATTTTTTTCTGCTTTTTCTTTTTCTCCCCTTTTCACATATTTTCTTAATTGCTTTTCTTTTGATAAAATTTTCTCTTCGGAAATAGAATCTTCATTAAAGAAAGATTGAAAAACGTGTTCGCTTTCATGCGTCAAAACATCATTTTTTAAATCTTCAAAATAATTAGGATTAGCAATTATAGTATTAACAAATTTTCCATCAATTTCAATTGGAGCAAAAACCGCTCCCACATTTTTTATTTTTTCTGCATTATTAATATCTTCTTCGTCAGACAAAAAATAAAGAAAATCTTCAATATTTACCGGTTTTAAAATAATTTCCATGGGAGCGAAATCAACATTTACTCTTGATTTTGGCTTTTTCCCACAATACTTTTTAAATAATTCTTCACCGCTTATCTTTTGGTCTTTATAATTTTTAATAATTTTCCGCTGAAAGCAAAATTTATCAATAACTTCATTAAAATAATTTATTTGTTCCTCGTTTAATTTTAATTCCTTGCATTTAAGTTGAACTTTTTCTTTATAAATTTCTGGACCTAAATCAGGATTTTTAAAAATAAAATCTTGAAGTTTCACTATTAAATCCGCTATTTTTATTTTTTGTTCAAAAAATTCTTTTTTAAATTTATCAAGTTCTTCTTTTTTTGTCTCCCTATTTTCTATTTTAGAAATTTCGGCTATTCTCTCTTCGGGTTTTATGGGAACATAGCCAAGTGATCCCTGGGAATTTATTTCTTTCTTCAAATTCCTATAAATGAATTTTTCTTTATCTGTCATAAAAAGATTTTAAAAAATTAATTTATTTTTCCTTTTTTGATTCGTTTATCTTGTCAACTTTTTTTATATTTTCCAAAGCCTTAAATGTCGCTCTTAAATTATTAAGTTTATTTTGCGAACCAAGCATTTTGGCGGTAATGTTTCTGAAACCAGCTAACTCTAAAACCATTCTTACTGCTCCTCCGGCGGTGATACCATGTCCTTCTGGCGCTGGCCTAATTAAAACTTCAGCCGCCTTAAATTTTGCTTTTAACCAATGAGGAACACTGCCTTTCTCGTTAATGGGAATATTTATAATATTCTTTTTGGCTTTTTGAGATGCCTTATTAATAGCTGTAGCCACATCCGGCGCCTTAGCTATTCCTAAACCAACTCTCCCTTTCTTGTCGCCAATAAGAACTATTGCCATAAAAGAAAGCCTCTTCCCCCCGGCAACCGTTCGGGTAACTCTTTTTAACTCCACTAATTGTTCTTCAAATTCTTTTTCTCTATCTTTAGCGCGAGATTGATTATACTGTTGTTTAGCCATATTTAAACTTTAATCCCTCCTTTTTTAACGCCTTCAGCTAATGATTTTATCCGACCGTGATATTTATAAAAACCGCGATCAAAAACGGCTTTTTTAATATTTAATTTATTCATTTTATCCGCCAATAATTCACCCACTAAAAAGGCAATATCTGATTTGGTTCTTGTTTTTTCTCCCTTTTTATCCTTCAATTCAAAATCGTTTGCCGAACAAATAATTTTGCCGCCATTATAAACATCAATAACTTGAGCATAAATGTGACGATTGGAACGGAAGACAGAAAGACGAGGGAGATTCTGATTAGTCTCTTTAATTTTTTGTCTAACCCGTTTTGCTCGTCGCATTCTTTTTTGTTCTTTCTGTTTATTAGTCATAATTTTTATCCAGCAGTAGCTGTTGCCTTTTTCCCTGCTTTATGTCTAACTATTTCATCAATATATCTTACGCCTCGACCTTTGTATGGTTCCGGAGGACGCAATCTTCTTATCCTGGCAGCAGTTTCACCAACCAATTCTTTAGATGGTCCCTCTATCCACACTATATCCTTATCAACCTTTATTTCAATATCTTTGGGAATTTGAAAAGTTATGGGATGAGAAAAACCTAAATAAAGTATTAATTTATCTCCTTCTACATTAGCGCGATAACCAACACCAACTAATTTCAACCCTTTTTTAAAATTATTTTCCACTCCCCAAATCATATTTTTAATTATTCTCACCATTGTACCCAGAATAGCTCTTTCTGAAGGATCTTCAATATTTTTTGTTCGGCAAAAAAGAGCGTTCCCTTTAAGATCTAATATCAAAGAGGGAGGTATTTTTTTTGTTAAAATCCCTTTTGACCCTTTAATTTCTATAAAACTGTTCTTAATTTCTACTCCCACTTTTTCGGGTATAGAAATTGGTTTTTTGGCTAAACGAGACATAAAATAATTTATTAAAATTTACGAACCGATTAAAACAACTACCAAATTTCACATATCACCTCCCCGCCCACTTTCCTTTTTTTCGCCTCTTTATCGCTCATCAATCCGAGAGAAGTTGAAATAATGGCCATACCAAAACCATTAAGAATTTTAGGCATTTTTAAATGATTTTGATAAATTCTCCGGCCCGGCCGGCTAATTCTTCTAATTTCCGAAATAGCTGGTTTTCCTTCTGCTGAATATTTTAATTTTATCTCCATCTCTGTCTCGGATATTTTTTTTGCTTTAATAACTTTTACTCTCTCAATCCATCCTTCTTTCTCTAAAAGACGAGCTATTTCAAATTTAAGACGGGAATAAGGAACTCTAATCTTCTCCTTATTTGTTAAGGAGGCATTACGTATGCGAGTTAACATGTCAGAAATAGGATCAGACATAATAATATGTCAAATGTAAAATGATAAAAAAATAAATTAAATTCTAAATTCTATTCAAAATTTAATTTTTAAACGGTATTCCCAATAATTCTAATAATTTTAATCCCTCTTCTTTAGTTTTTGCCGTAGTGGTAATGGTCACTTCAAGACCATGAATTAATGGCATTTTTTCCGGGTTAATTTCCGGAAATGGAGTTTGTTCTTTAAAACCAATAGTTAAATTTCCTCTTTGATCAATTGATTTTTGAGAAATACCCCTAAAATCTTTTGTCCGAGGAAGAGCGGCAATAATTAATTTCTCTAAAAAATCATACATTTTTGCTCCCCTTAAAGTCACAAACAAACCCACAACAAGCCCTTGGCGAATTTTAAATCCGGCAATTGATTTGCGCGCTAAAGAACGTTTTGGTTTTTGACCGGTAATAGAAATAATATTTTTTTCTACTTCTTCAATGTAAGAGGAATTTTTCTCTGTTTTGTCGCGATTAAGACCGACATTAACAGTAATAAAAGAAATTCTAGGCACAGCTAAATCGTTTTTATAAGAAAAAATTTTCTTCATTTCTGGAACTACCTCTTTTTGATATTTTTCTTTTAATCGCATAACAATATATTAAATGTTTTTAGAGATTAGGAAATTAATTCTTTGCATTTTCGACACCAACGTTGCTTTTTTTTATTAGGTAAAATTTTATATCCCACACGTACCGGCTGATGACAATTGGGACATATAAGAATAACATTAGAAGCAGGAATAGGGCGGGCTATTTTAATAATTTGCCCTTTTTCTCCCTCTTTTTTTGGCTTAACATGCCGAGAAATTAAATTCAAATTTTCAATAACAATTTTTTGCTCCTTAGGGAGAACTCTAATAACTTTCCCTTTTTTGTTTTTATCTTTACCGCGAATAATTAAAATTTGGTCATTTTTTTTTATCTTCATAAAACTTCTGGCGCTAAAGTAATAATTTTAGTAAATCCCTTGGCCTTTAATTCTCTGGCTATTGGCCCAAAAATACGATTGCCTCTCGGTTCTTTTGTTTCTTTATTAATAAGCACAATAGCATTATCATCAAAACGAATATAAGAACCGTTTTGGCGTCTAAATTCTTTTTTTGTCCGGACAATCACTCCATAAGCAACATCCCCCTTTTTAACAGGATTATGAGGCACTGCCTTTTTAATAGCCACAGTAATAATATCCCCCAAATAAGCATATCTAATTCTAGAAGCGCCCAAAATTCTAATACATTGGGCCTCTTTTGCTCCAGTATTATCAGCTACAATAAGTTTTGTCCCCACTTGAATCATATAAATATTAAAAATAAAAAGTGAAAATCAAAAAGCTAAATTCTAAATTCTGTATTTGAATTTCGGATTTTTATGTTTCGTGTTTTAAAATTTTAATTAATCGCCATTTTTTATCTTTAGAAATAGGACGGCATTCTTCAAAAAGCACCTTATCTCCCTCCTTAGATTCATTATTTCTGTCATCTATTTTATAATGTCTAAAAACTTTATAACGTTTTTTATAAAGAGGATGTGTCTTAAAACGAATTACCTCAACCACTCGAGTTTGATTCATTTTATCGCTTATCACTATTCCCTCAAAATACCTTTTATTAATTTTCTTGTTTCCTTTATTAAACATATTAATAAAAAATTATTTATTCTTATTTTTGACTGTTTTTATTGGAGAAGAATTGAGTTCACTTGATGTCTTTTTTTCTCTTAATATAGTTAAAATGCGAGCTATATTTTTTTTTGTTTTTCTAATTTCTCGAACATTTTTAATTTTTTTAAGCGGAATATCAAACTTTAAGCGACTAAGACGTTCTTTCTCTTCTTTAAGGCGAGAGGATAATTCTTCTTTTGATAAATGTTTAAATTCTTTAAATGATTTTGCTGACATAAATAATTATTTTTTGACAAATGTGGTTTTTATGGGCAATTTATTCGCCGCTAGACAAAACGCTCTTCTGGCTAATTCTTCAGAAACACCGGTAACCTCAAAAAGAATTCTCCCCGGATGAACTACTGCCACCCAATGATCAGTTGCTCCTTTCCCACCACCCATAGGGACCTCAGCACTTCTTATAGTTACTGGTTTATGAGGAAAAACTCTAATCCAAAGTTTCCCCCCTTTTTTAAAACAATGAGTGATTGTGCGTCGAGCTGATTCAATTTGTCTAGCTGTAAGCCAAGTTGAACCCAAGCTTTTTAAACCATAATCACCATAGGCAAGAGATGTCCCTGCCTTAGAGAGATTTCTTTTTCTTTTTCGTCCCTTAAATACTTTTCTATGTTTTGGTTTTTTTGGCTCTAACATAATAAAAAATCAAAAAGTGAAATATTTTACCGGTAAATCCAAATTTTAACTCCTACGGTTCCATAAGTGGTAAACGCTGTTCCACGGCTATAATTAATATCTGCTTTCAACGTATGTAAAGGCAATTTTCCGCAAGTCATTTTTTCTTGACGCGCAATTTCTACCCCATCTAAACGCCCTCGTAAAACGATTTTACCTCCCTTTGCCTTACTTTTTTCTATACGTTCAATAACTCTCTTCATCACTCGCCGATAAGGAACTCTTTTTTCTAAACTTTCAATAGCTTCTTCTAATAAACAATTTGGAGAAAGGTCTGAATCCTTTTCTTCAATAACAGCCAATTCTAATGTTTCGTCTTGAGAAATTATTTTTTCTAATTCTTGTTTTAATTTTTGCGCCCCGATACCGCCTTTACCAATAATCAAACCAGGTTTTGCTGTATAAATGGTGATTTTTAAATAATTATTTGCCCTCTCAATTTCAATATTAGAAATTCCTGTATTTTTCAATTGTTTTTTAATAAATTTACGAATTTTTTCATCTTCTTCAACAAAAAAACGATATTTAAAACCATTGGCGAACCATTTGGAATCCCACCATTTGTTAAAAGGTATACGAAAAATTTTTGGATTTACTTTTTGACCCATAATTTCTATATTGCTTTTTGTCTAAAAAAATGTTTAGTAACGCCTCCTTTTTCTTTGCGACGAATTTTATCTAAACCAGCTTTAGAGCGGCGTTTTCCTTGACGATGAATATCAAAAATTTCCTGAGGGACTTCTTCTTTTTTTGTCTTTTCTTTTTTAGCTCCCAAATAAGCTATTGGCTTTTCCTTACTTTTTAGCGGTTTATTTTGGGTATCTATTTTATCTATTTTAGAAGCAATTGTTTTAGGAATAATTTTACCCTCCATACCTTCTTTCACGGATAGAACAATGTTAAGATGACTTGATCGTTTTCGTATAGTTTCTGCTCTTCCCATTGCTCGAGGTCTCCATCTTTTTTGTGTTGGACCTTCATCGGCAGTTATTTTTTTAATTACCAAAAATTCTTTGGGCAGATTAAAATTATGTTGAGCATTGGCTATAGCGGAATTAAGAAGTTTTTTTACCGGACGAGCAGCCCTTTTAGATAAAAAATCAAGATAGTTTAAAGCTTTCTCCACATCCATGCCGGCAATCGGCGTAAAAACTGCTCTTAACTTTTTTGCTGAAATTGGCAAATATTTTGCTTTAGCTTTTATTTCAAGATTATTATTCATAAAAATTTAATTATTTTTTTTCCGCAACTAAACTCTCTTTACGTTTTACTTCGGCTTCTACCCTGTCTTGTACTTTTCCTCCATGTCTTATAAATTTGCGTGTGGGAGAAAATTCTCCTAAACGATGACCAATCATTGCTTCTGTGATAAAAACAGGAATATGAATCTTCCCGTTATGGACACCAATAGTAAAACCAACCATTTCTGGCGTAATTGTTGATGACCGAGACCAGGTTTTAATAATTGTTTTATCACCTGGTTTAAGTTGTGATATTTTTTCGGCTAATTTTGGGTCTACCCAAATGCCTTTTTTAAGCGAACGAGACATAAAAATATGTTAAATATCAAATCTTGGAAAGTACTGGTATTCTGTTATTTTTTCTTTTTTTTCTTTCTCCTTTCCACAATATATTTATTTGTCCATTTTTTCTTTTTTCGCGTTTTCACCCCTAAAGCTGGTTTTCCCCAAGGAGTTTTAGGGTGCTTCATACCAATGGGAGTATTCCCCTCTCCTCCTCCGTGAGGATGGTCGCAGGGATTCATTGCCTTACCTCTAACTCGAGGACGAATTCCTCGGTGAATCAAACGGCCGGCTTTCCCCCAACGGATACTTTTTCTTTCGGGATTGCTTACTTCTCCAATTGTGGCTAAACAATTTTTTCTTATTTTCCTTTTTTCTCCTGAAGGCATTTTAATAATAACAAATTCATCTTCGAAAGACAAGATTGAAGCGGCTGAACCGGCTCCTCTAACTAATTTCCCACCTTTACCCGGTTCAAGTTCAATATTATGAACAGGATAATCTAAAGGAATATCAGCTAAAGGCATACGATTGCCTATTTTTGGCTTAATTTTTGAAGAAGACGATAAAATTATATCTCCAATTTTTAATTTATGGGGAGCAAGAATATACCGTTTTTCTCCGTCAGAATAGACAACTAAGGCTATCCACGCGGTACGATTCGGGTCGTAAATTATATCTTTAACTTTTGCCGGTATATCAAATTTATTTTGATAAAAATCAATTTTTCGATAAAGTTTTTTTTCTCCTCCGCCCCGATGTCTAATAGTTACACGACCATTACTGCGACCAGTCTTTTTAAGAGTTCCTTCTATTAAAAATTTAGGATGATTTATTTTTGATTTAGGTGCTTCTACTGTGCTAGCATGACGACGAGCCGGAGTTGTTGGTTTATAATATTTCATAAATTTTTTTTACTTGTATAAATCAATTTTTTGGTCTGGCCTAAGATAGACAATGGCTTTTTTGCGCATTTTTGTCCGACCACGGCTTCTCCCATAACGGACGCTCTTCCCTCCTGTATTAAGAATATTTACTTTTAATGGCCAAATATTATACATTTTTTTAATTGCCTGCTTAACAGTTATTTTATTAGCCCAAGGCTTAATCCAAAAAACATAAATATGATCGGCCTCTGCTTTGGTCGCTTTTTCAGTAATAACTGGTTCTTCCAAGCATTCAATTGGATTTTTTATCTCTTGATGACTCATAAACATTTAATCTTTTTTCTACATTATTTTTAAAAGCGCTTGGACTGCTTATCAATATATCAGCCCAAACGATATCTTTTAAATTCGGACTAAAGAGAACTTTTAATTTATTTATATTGCTAATATATTGACCGACGTTTTTTTCTGACTGATCAACAAAATAAACTATTTTTATTTCCCTTTTCTTTTTGTTCTCTTCTCCAATAATTTTATAAATATGCTCATAAAATTCTTTCGTTTTTTTAAAAGACGGTGTCTCTAAAATAAAAAACTTATTTTCTTTTATTTTATCAAAAATAACAAATACTAAAGCATTTTGACGCATTTTTTTATTAATTTTTTTAGTATAATTTTTTTCTTTTGTTGGACCAAAAATAACGCCCCCTCCTTTCCATAAAGGAGAACGAATAGAGCCTGCTCTTGCCCGGCCTGTCCCTTTCTGCCGCCAAGGTTTAATTCCTCCGCCCCTAACCTTTCCTTTAGTTTTAGTGTCAGCTGTTGATACTCTTTTATTAGACTCCTCTCTTCTAATAACTTCCGAAATTAAATTATCTTTTTTGCGTATTTTTTTCTCCAAACTAATCTTTACCTTGTCTTTTTTAAGGTTACCTTCTTTATCATAAACTGGAATCTCAAAATTAAGCATAATAATATGTCAAATGTTAAATACCAAAATTATTATAAATCTAAATATCAAAATTCAAATGTCAAATCAAATTCAAAGTTCAAAATCTTGTATTCTATATTCTAAACAATTTTCTTTTTTTACCCCTTATAAGTTTTTGGTTGCTTCCCCAGAGATATTAATTTTAATCTTGCTTTTATAGGCTCCGGGTATTGCTCCTTTAAGAAAAATTATATTTTTCTCTTTATTTATATCAATAATTTCTAAATTTTTAATAGTTACCCCTTTTCCACCCATTCTTCCAGCCATTTTTATCCCTTTGAAAACGCGTTGTGGAGCAGTTGCCCCAATCGATCCCGGTGAACGATGGCCATGTTTTGTCCCGTGAGTAGCCGGCGCGCCATGAAATTTGTGCCTCTTCATCACTCCTTCAAAACCTTTTCCTTTAGACACTCCCTTAACATCTACTTTTTGACCAACAACTAAATCTCCCCATTCTTCCTTATCTTGATTTGAGTTTTGGGTTATAATTTGCACTTTAGTCACGGGAATAACTTTATCTTCTCTAAAAATTTGGGTCATCTCCAGTTTTTGAGCAAAAAATTGTTTTTGAGTCGAAACCATATTAAATTTCAAAAATTAGTAAAATTTTTGCTTGTATAAAAGGTTCTATAAGACAAAGACATTTTAAGAGGCTGTCCTCATTAATAAAACTGGGCATAAGCCCAGTCGCTCTTATATATTTATTATAATTTATTAATATATTTATATTAATAATTACATTTTTATTTCTATATTGACTGTATTCGGCAAATGAAGACTTTTAAGCGTTTCAATAGTTTCCGGGGTAAAGTCAGTTACATCTATCAACCGCTTATGCACCCGTATTTCATATTGATCGCGCGCATCTTTATGGACAAAAGAAGAACGCATAATAGTATATAATTTTTTCTCTGTGGGCAAAAAAATTGGTCCTATTGTTTTAGCGCCCGAGCGTTCCACTGCTTCCATAATTGTCTTCAATACTCCATCGATTACTCGATGGTCATAAGAGCGAATTTTAATTCTAATCTTTGGCTTATAACCAGCATTATCCTCTATCTTCGAGGAATTTTTTATTGCTTTTTTAGCCATCATGCTTTATTTTAATATCTTAGTAATAATTCCAGCGCCAACAGTTTTCCCACCTTCTCGGAAAGCGAATCTCTGCTGTTCTTCTATGGCTACTGGCTTTATTAATTTAACTTTAACTACTAAATTATCACCGGGCATAGCCATTTCTACTCCTTCGGGAAGAGTAACATCTCCTGTAACATCAGTCGTGCGAAGATAAACTTGAGGTTTATATCCAGAAAAAAATGGAGTGTGTCTGCCTCCTTCTTCTTTAGACAAAATATATAGTTGTCCTTCAAACTCAGTGTGAGGGGTAATTGCTCCGGGTTTACATATCACTTGCCCTCGTTCAACCTGATCTTTTTTGGTCCCCCGTAAAAGTATACCCGCATTATCTCCTGCTTGTCCTTCATCTAATGATTTTCTAAACATTTCAATACCGGTAACTACTGTTTTTTGTGTAGGGCGCAAACCAACAATTTCAATTTCATCATTTAATTTAACAACCCCTTTTTCAATCCTCCCTGTAACTACAGTTCCTCTCCCTTCTATAGAGAAAATATCTTCAATGGGCATAAGAAATGGTTTTTCAATATCCCTTTTCGGCTCAGGAATATAATTATCTACCGCTTCCACTAATTTCAAAATCGGTCCGCAATTAGGACAATCAGCTTTTCCACAGCCGCATTCTAACGCTTTCAACGCCGAACCCTCAATGATAGGAATTTCGTCTCCGGGAAAATCATATTTTTTTAACAAATCTCTAATCTCTTCTTTATCCAATTCAATCATTTCTTTTTTATCTTTTTCTTCTAAAGCGTCAACTTTATTTAGAAAAACAACAATCGCCGGCACACCAACTTGTCGAGCTAAAAGCAAGTGTTCTCTTGTTTGGGGCATTGGTCCATCAGGAGCAGAAACAACTAAAATTGCTCCGTCCATCTGCGCTGCCCCGGTAATCATATTTTTAATATAATCAGCATGCCCCGGGCAATCAATATGAGCATAGTGCCTTTTATCGGTTTCGTATTCTACGTGAGATAAGGCAATAGTAATACCCCTTTGTTTTTCTTCCGGAGCGTTATCAATTTGATCAACAGACCTGTTTTCGGCTTTTTTACCTGCAGCAATTAAACATTTAAGTATTGCCGCAGTTAAAGTAGTTTTACCATGGTCAACGTGACCAATAGTCCCCACGTTAACATGAGGTTTAGTTCTTTCAAATTTTGCTTTTTCGGCCATAAGTTTAATAAAAAAATAAAAAAATAAATAATATATCCGACTTTATAAATATTTTATAATTATAACTAATTATTTTTTTAGGTCAAGAGATTGTGATAATAATTTTACTAATTATTTTTTATGCTTTTTTTAAATTTTCCCCTTGAATAATTTTTTGAGTAATATTAGACGGAACTTCTTCATAATGAGAAAATTCCATTGTATAACTTCCTCTGCCTTCAGTTAAAGAACGAAGAGTGGTCATATAGCCAAACATTTCTCCTAAAGGAACATAAGCATCAACAAATTTTATCTCTCCCCTCTCGCCTGTCCCTTGAATTTTGGCTCGCCTTGAACTAAGGTCTCCAATAATATCGCCCATAAATTTTTCCGGTCCAAGAACTTCTATCTTCATAATTGGCTCGAGTAAAACAGGGTTAGCTTTTAAGACACCTTCTCTTAAAGCTCTACCAGCGGCAATTTTAAAAGCAATCTCCGAAGAATCAACTTCATGATAAGAACCATCAAAAACTGTGGCTTGAATATCAACTACCGGATAGCCTGCCATAACTCCGGAGGTCATTGCCTCCTTAATTCCTTTCTCAATAGCCGGAATAAATTCTTGAGGGATAATGCCACCTTTTATAGCATTAATATATTTAAATCCTTCTCCCCGAGAAAGTGGTTCTAATTTTAACCAACAATGCCCATATTGACCACGACCTCCTGATTGATGAATATATTTACCCTCAATTTCAACTGGCTTAGTGATTGTTTCTTTGTAAGCAACTTGCGGGGCTCCTGTATTAACCTCAACATTAAATTCTCTCTTTAACCGGTCAACAATAATTTCTAAATGGAATTCCCCCATACCAGAAATAATAACTTGTTTTGTCTCTGAATCTGTTTTCACTTTGAAAGTTGGATCTTCTTCTACAAATTTTTCCAAGGAAAAACCTAATTTTTCTTGGTCTGATTTTGTTTTTGGTTCAATAGCCATAGAAATAACCGGTTCGGGGAAAGTAATGGATTCTAAAACAATTGGCTTTTCTGGATCGCAAAGAGTATCACCGGTGGTTGCCTGCTTAATCCCCACTATAGCAGCTATTTCCCCACTATAAAGTTTTTCTATTGGCTCTCTCTTGTTAGCATACATTCTTACTAAACGGCTTATTCTTTCTTTATTATTAGTTCGCGGGTTTAAAAGATAAGAACCAGAAGAAAGAATACCTGAGTAAAGACGAATATAACCCAAACGCCCCATAAAAGGATCAGTGGCTATTTTAAAAACTAAACCCGCTACCGGTTCATCGTCAGAAGATTTACGTTCTTCTATTTCTTTTGTCTCGGGATTAATACCTGAAACAGGGGGCACCTCTATTGGTGAAGGCAAATAATAACAAATGGCGTCCAATAATAATTGGACACCTTTATTTTTTAATGACGATCCGCAAAGAACAGGAATAATTTTTGCTTGCGCCACCCCTTTATGTAAACCTTTTCTTATTTCCTCAGGACTCAAGGTCTCTCCATTTAAATATTTTTTCATTAGTTCGTCATCTTCTCCGGCAGCTGCCTCTATTATTTTTTCTCTCCATTGTTTTACTTCTTCTTTAAAAGAATCGGGAACAGGTTCTTCTTTTATTTCTTTTCCCATCTCATCTAAATAAATAAAACTTTTTTCTTCAATTAGATCAATAATTCCCTTGAAATCTTTTTCACTACCTATAGGCAATTGAATAGCTACAGCTGATTTAGATAATCTTTCTTTAATGGAATTAAACGCCTTGTTAAAGTCAGCGCCCAGACGATCCATCTTATTAATAAAAGCAATTAAAGGAACATGAAATTTCTCCGC
Source organism: Parcubacteria group bacterium ADurb.Bin159 (assembly GCA_002070355.1). Taxonomy (NCBI): domain Bacteria; species Parcubacteria group bacterium ADurb.Bin159. The sequence goes on from MWDC01000007.1 coordinate 12,830, forward strand.
TTGGTGAAAAACTGTTTCTGATTGCGGTTCAACTCCAGCCACACCGTCAAAAACAAGAACTCCCCCATCTAACACTCGAAGAGATCTTTGGACTTCAGCAGTAAAATCAATATGACCTGGTGTGTCAATAATATTAATTTGACATTTTTTATCCCATTTTCTTGCTTGCCAAAAACAGGTAGTCGCCGCCGAGGTAATAGTTACCCCTCTCTCTTTTTCTTGGACCATCCAATCCATCTCTGCTTCTCCTTCATGGACCTCTCCTATTTTATGTTTTTTTCCGGTGTAATACAAAATACGCTCGGTAGTAGTTGTTTTTCCGGCATCAATATGGGCAATAATGCCAATGTTTCTAATTTGTTCTAAAGGATATTCACGCATAAAAATGGAATATAGAATAAAAAAAATAAAATATAAAATTTAAGATTTAGAGTTTAGGATTTATTTAGGAGGCTCTTCGTGCTAAATGGGCAAAGGCGCGGTTTGCTTCAGCCATTTTATAAACATTGTCTCTTTTAGTTATAGCCGATCCTTGTTCTTTTGAGGCAGCCAATATTTCTTCCGCCAATTTTTCTCTCATTGGTTTGCCTTTACGGTCTCGAGCCGCTTCAATAATCCAACGAGAAGCTAAAGTAAAACGTCTTCTTTCGTCTGTGGGAAAGGGAATTTGATAGTTCCCCCCTCCAATGCGCCGCGAACGTAATTCAACTTTAGGCCCAACATTATCAATGGCTTTAAAAAAAATTTTAAGCGCATCTTCTCCACTATTTTTCCCAATATAATCAAGCGTATCATAAAAAATACGACGAGCAGCATTCTTTTTTCCTTGACACATTAAATAGTTAATAAATTTAGCTACTTTTTCGTCCTGATAACGCAAATCCGGTTTAATTTTTCTTGGGGTTACTCTTTTTCCACGCATAATAAAAAAAATCAAAACTAAAATTTTTAATTTTTCAGTTTTAAAACAAATTTTTTTAAAATTTCGTTATTTTTATTTTTATTTTGTCTAAACAACAGCTTCTTCTTTAGGAGATCGTTTTGTTCTTCCCTCTTTTTCTTTCTTCACCCCGTAAAGACTACGGCCCTGTTTTCTCCCTTCTACGCCAGTAGTGTCATAAGCACCTCGCACAATATGATAACGAACACCAGGCAAATCCTTAACCCTGCCCGCTCTTACTAAAACAACTGAGTATTCCTGAAGATTATGCCCAATCCCGGGAATATAAGCGGTCACCTCTATACCATTAGAAAGCCGCACTCGAGCAATTTTGCGAAGAGCTGAATTCGGCTTCTTGGGAGTCATTGTGGTCACTTTAAGACAAACTCCTTTTAGAAACGGATTTCCTTTAGGAAGAATTTTCCTTTGTCTTTTGGCTGGATTGTAGATCAAACGCAAAACTGTCCCTTTTTTGCTTTTTATTTTTTTCCCTCTTCCTTTTTTATGAACTAATTGATTAATAGTAGGCATTATATAATATTTCAAATGTCAAAATTTTAAATAATTTTTTTTATGTGGTAAAATTATAAGATTTTTATTTTTTATACCAATTCTATAAAATTTGTCAAGTAATTTATTAAATAATAATTCCAAAAATATGACTAATAAAATTAGTCACCCATAAAAAAAGTTGGTCAAGTAAAGAAAAAGGTAAAAAGGTGTCTATTACAATCAAAAAAATTAAAATCATCGGACCTTTTTGTTCTAATTTATAAATAATATCTTCTCTGCCTTTAGGGACAAAAGCATAAAAAATTTTTGAACCGTCCAACGGCGGTATAGGCAATAAATTAAAAATCATCAATGTACTGTTTATCAGAATAGTCCAAGAAAGAAAAATCACTAATAAATTTTCTGCTCCTAATGATTTTTGAATAAGTTTTAAAATTAAACCAAAAAAAATAATGCTTATCAAATTGGCTAAAGGCCCGCAAAGCGCAATTATCGCCGGACTTTTTCTTTGCTCTTTTAAATTATAAGGGTTAAAGGGCACAGGTTTTCCCCAGCCGAAACCTACTAAAAGAAGCATTAAAAAACCCCAAGGATCAATATGGGCCAAAGGATTTAAACTCAATCGCCCCATCTCTTTCGCCGTCGGGTCACCCAAAAGATAACTGGACAAGGCATGACCATATTCGTGAACGGTTAAAGCAAAAATAATGGATAAAATAAAAATAAAAAAAAGAAGCGGCGACTCAAAAAGAAGACTGATAACCATAGATTGTATTTTAACTTATTAATCTTCTCTTGTCAAGAATAAAAAAATAATTATAATAAAATAAATCCAAAATTTAAAATTTTCTTCGAAGATTTCGATCTCACAAAATTTCAAAATTCAAAATTTTGTATCCTGGATTCCATCTCAGTTCTAACCCTAATTTAAATAATTAGATTGAAAATTTAATATTCGGTTTTGATATTTAACATTTGATATTTAAAATATTATTTATGTCTAAAAAATGCGATATTTGCGGAAGAGGGCCAAAGATAGCTATAAAAAGAAGTCATTCTCATATAGCTATTCGCCATTGGAAATATTTAAATCTGCAAACAAAAACAATTAATGGAAAAAAAATGAAGGTTTGTCCTAAATGCTTAAAATCGCTTAAAAAAGAAAAAATAACCAAAAAAAAATAATCTAAAATTTATAACAAGTAAAGCAAACAATAAAGTTTCGGGGAGTAAATTCTCCATCGGGGATTGGCGCAGTTGGCTAGCGCGCGCGCATGGGGTGCGTGAGGTCGCGGGTTCAAGTCCCGCATCCCCGACTCTTTTCTAAATAGCGTTTAAAAATTAATTTCAAAAAAACACGCTTATAAGCGTGATTTTTTTATTCAAGAAAAACCGCTACTGCCACTACTGTTGTCCAAAGACCTCTTTTGTCTCCTTCAGCAGATTGAGTGATATTAGTAGTCTTAAAGATATGTCCCGAGGTTTTATAAACTTTTTCTCTTTCCCAGAAATCCTGCCAATATTTCTCTTTATTAAAAGGGTTGTACCTTTCTCTCTCCCCTATTTTTTTCTCTTTTGAGATTTCTGATTTGTTAGGCATATTTTACATTTTTTTGTATTATAATTTAATGGCCGATAAAATTTTTTCTGGCCGAACGTCGTGGATAATGTTAAAAAGGCGCTCTGCTTCATTAGAATCCATTTTCTCTCATCCAAGCCAATCAAATTCCAGCAGTTGGGACATTTAATTTTATTCTCTTCCCGCTGACTCCAATCTTTGATAATCCTCCCCGGCTAGCAATGTAGGAGTTTTCCTTTACCAACTTTTACATATTTAAAAACCTTTGTTTTACGCTTAGCACATTTTATAACAAGTATAAATAAAAATAGAGTTGACCTTATTTTTTACAAAAGAATAGCTAAAAGCTCCTCGTCTTTAAAGTTTTGGGTGCCTTTTTGGCTGAACTTTTCGCGAGGGCGGTCAATTTTTGGCAAACCTTTTAGTTTGATCATGATTATGCGCGGGATTCATTTTCGAGTTTTAGTTTAAGCAAGAATAAGAGGTCCTCTTTTAGCTGCGCTTTTGCCCAGGCCTTTTGCTTTTCATCTAAAAGTTCGCCCATACCAGACAGAATCCCACGGTTGGGAAGACCTTCAACAAATTTAATGCATTTTTTAAGATAATCAGTAAATTTCATCCCGCTTCGTTTTTCTACAATTTCTCTATTAATCTCCCCATTCTTCTTTAGAAAAAAATGAACATCATAAATATCACGGTTGACTACTTTATGGCGCTCGGTCATTGCTACTAATTTATGGGCAAACATATCTTCTTCTACCATTACCTTCATGGAAATACCTAAATAGGTTTTTAAGATATAGTGGGAACCAAATTTTCGACAATTTATTTCGACTTTTATATTCTGAGCCCTTTCTTCATAGGAAAGAATAAAAACTAAATTAAATCTTTTCTTTCGTGCCTCTTTAATTTGACCGTATCTCCTGATAATTTCTTTCACTTTAGAAAAAACATATTTTTCTTTGGTCTCATCTAATAAATCAAAATCAAGGTCAACTGAAAAACGGTCAAGGCCATAAAACATATTAGCAGCTGTACCACCCTTAAAACCAAGAAATGCAGCAATACTGATATCAGAATATATATCTTTTAAAATTTGAAGTAGAATATTTTTATGCGTAGAAATGTCTAAAGTCATTTGATATTATTCATTTTTTTTAAAATCTTCATAGATTTCTTTTACTTTTTTTTTCATTCTCTTATTTTGATAGATGGGCAAAATCCTAAAAATTTCGTCCCAGTTAAGGGGGGAGAGGTTATCAAAATAATAATACTTTTTGACATAAATCGTATCTAACAATGCCCTTTCTTTAGTGGCAATGGCATAATTATCTTTATTTTCCACACCAAGATTATTGGTTAAAATAACATCTTTGATTTTTTTAAAAGAATATTTTTGCTTATCACAAACAATTTCTCTTGTTAAATACGAGGCAATGAAAATCTGACTATAGTACTGAAAAGTAATACCTGCTCTACCTAAAACAGTTTCAAAACTAACATAGGAAGGAGTATAAATTCTTGTGGCTAATTCAAATTTATCATAATTTTGGTCCTTAGCATAAAGGCCTCTACGAATAGAATAAAGCTTGTTGGTTCTGACAAAGTAATTTGCTCTAGACTTAACAAGATTCATGTCTGAAACTCCCCAAATTAAAGAGAGGTCTTTAGAAGTAAAGACTGTTTTTTTGCTTCTTAAAACATCAGAAATCCCTGATTTCTTCATATCTATAAACTAAAGGTAAGCATAATTCTTACCTTTAGTTTAAACTATATAAAAAAGTTGTCAAATGGCAACGGTGGAAAACTTGGTCAAAAATTAAAGCTCGCCGAATAAGACAATTTTCGAACCTTAAAGTGAAGAGATAAAAAATTTTCCTCCCTTCTCTTCTCCCTCCTCACCGCCGTATTCACCCAATAGACCTAAATCGGTAAAGTGGTTTGTTTTGATAATTACCAGGTGAAGGTTCGCACTTTGTTCAGTAATTGCGACTCTTTTCTAAATAGCGTTTAAAAATTAATTTCAAAAATCACGCTTATAAACGTGATTTTTTTATTCAAGAAAAACCGCTACTGCCACTACTGTTGTCCAAAGACCTCTTTTATCTCCTTCAGCAGATTGAGTAATATTAGTAGTCTTAAAGATATGTCCCGAGGCCTTATAAACTTGTTCTCTTTCTTGCCAAGCAGTATCCGGATTAAAATCAATACCCAAAGTAGTAGCCAACATAGTAGCAGCTAAATCTTCAGCATATTCGCCTGCTTTTTCTCCTTTTTCACCAAAAGCATGATGTTCGGAAAGATAACCATATTGATTGCCATTTCTAGGAATGGCTAAACCAATAGAAGCGGAAATTAATCTATTGGGTTCATTACTTTCATTTCTAGCAATAACGCAATAAGTAATTTCTCCGGCGTTTAATAATTTAATGCCCTCATCTTTGGAAATAATTTTACAATCAGGAGGGAAAATTGAGGAAACGCTTACTAAATTACACTTTTCAATGCCTGCGTCACGCAAAGCCAATTCAAAACTAGCCAATTTATCTTTATGAACACCAACTCCTTTGGTCAAAAAAACTTTTTGGGGAATCATAGAAACCAATAATTATTTAATTGTCCAGCCGCCATCAATTACCAGCATTTCACCATTAACAAAATCCGATTCATCGGAAGCTAAATAAAGCGCTCCATAAGCAATATCTTCTGGTTCGCCTAAACGCGGATAAAGAGTATTAGCTTTCAAAAATTTTTCCATTTCCGAATCAGCCAACATATCTTTGGTCATTGCCGTTTTAATAATACCTGGAGCAATACAATTAACATTAATTTTTTTGGGGGCATATTCTTGAGCCAATTCTTTAGTAAAGGCGATAATTCCTCCTTTAGAAGCGCAATAAGCAGCACTCAATTCAAAACTAACAAAACCGGCAATAGAGGCAATGTTGATAATTTTACCTTTGCCCTGCTTAAGCATCTCTGGAATTACTTTTTTACTAGTCAAAAATACGCTTTTTAAATTAATATTAATAATCTTCTCCCATTCTTCTTCGGGCATTTCATGTAAAACATAAGTGCGATAAATTCCAGCGTTATTAACTAAAATATCCACCCGTCCAAATTCTTCCAAACATCGCTCTACCATATTATCAATATCTTCCGTTTTACTTACATCAGTTTTAATAAAAATTGATTTCCCCCCTCTTTTTTCAATTTCTTTAACTGTTTCTTTCCCCCCTTCTTCGGAAATGTCCGCTACTGCCACTTTTGCCCCTTCACGGGAAAAAATTAAAGCAATGGCTTTGCCAATCCCCGAACCAGCGCCAGTAATAACAGCGACTTTGTTTTCTAATCTCATAAATTCCAAAATTAAATCAATAAAATCGACCTTTAGTTTATTTTTTTATTTAGATCTTTAATAATATTTTCTAAATCAAGACCATATATTTCCGCCACTTTGCCTATTTCTAAATTATTTAATTCATAAGAAGCTAAAGGGCAAGATAAACAAGGCAAACTATATTTTGCTAAAATTTTTTCTGCTTCTTTGTGCTCTAAAATTTCTTTTAAAGTTGATTTTGCCGTGATTTTTCTTTTCATAATCTGTAAAAAAATTAAAAAATTACTTTGAAGATTATCTGTTGAAGGCGGATAATTCCAAAATTCAAAAGCAATAATTTTTTTAAAAAATAAGTTTTGTATAATCCCTTCTAATCTAATTTTCCGCGAATAATAAAATCAATGGCTTCTTTTTCTGATAACCCGCGAGTCATCAGCACTTCTAATTCTTTTTGACTAATTTTCCCCACCGAAGCTTCATGAGTAATACGCGCTTCGGGATGTTTGACTTCTACAATGGGCACTGCCCGACAAATAGACTTTTTGCCAATAACAATTTCTTGACAATCCACATGGCCTTGGGCATTTTTAGCCAAAGCAATTGTTTCTCCCTGTCCGAATACTTTACCCCCATCAACCGCTGCCGCTCTTATTTTAATTAAGCTCCTCGAATTTTCTCCCTCTAAAATTATTTTATCATTAATAAAAATATCGTCTTTCTCGCCTTTCCCAATGATACGAGTGGTTATCTCGCTAATTGCTTTTTCTTTTAATTTAGCCTTAAAATTAATTTTAAGTTTGCCGACCGTCCCTTGATTTAAAATAAAATAATTTTCTAAACTTGCCTCTTTCTCTAAAATAGCTTCAAAAGAAGGTAAAACATTGGCGCCGAAATAATCTCCATGATAATGCCTCTCTTCGTAAATTAATTGCGCCCCCTTTTTTAAAACCAATTTAGCCTTCATCGTATGAGTGATATTTAAGGCAAAAGGGAAAGTGCAATGAGTAAAAATCTTTGCCTTAGAATTTTCTTCTAAAATTATTTCCGGTAGAATAATTTGTTTAGCTTTTTTTTGAAGCAAACCAAAACAAAAGAAAATCGGTTTTTCTATTTCCCTTCCTTTTAAAACAATCAATTTTATTTTTACCCCTTGCCGAAAAGTTTTGGTTATTACTTTTATACCCGGGATTTGCCCTAAAGACAATACTTTATTTGATTCAACATAAAGATGGGGAATGTCTTCTTTTTTAAATAATTCCTTATCAAAATTGCATTTTTGAGCAGAGTTTAAAAATTCTTGGGGCAAGTTGCTTTTTGACATATTTTTTTTCTTTGGGAAGTTTCACAATATTTTTTCATCACTTCATTAAAATTTCCTTGGCAAACTATTCTGCCTTGGTTTAAAAATATAGCTTGGCTAGCCATAAAACCTATTTCTTCCCGATGAGTAATTAAGAGAATAGCTGTTTTTGTTTGTTTTTTTATATTTTCTAAAATATTATAAAACTCCCGATAAATAATAATATCCAGTCCCGCATCAGGTTCATCTAAAATCATTAATTTCGGATTTAAAACTATTAAAGAAGCTAATTCTATTCTTTTTCTCTCTCCACCGCTCAGGCTTCTATCTAATACCCTTCCCAAAATAGAAGAATCTAAACCTACTAAAGATAAAGATTCCTCTATTTTTTTTAAACTAACTTTTTCTGCTCCGGCTTTAATAAAATCAAGCACTTTAATGCCCTCTAAATAAACCGGTTCTTGCCAACCCAAGCATAAACCCATTTTTGCCCTTTTATCCACGGCCAATTTAGTGATATCTTTGCCTTGAAAAAAAATTTTACCGGAAACTACTTTATATTTAGGAAGACCCATTAAGACATAAGCCAAAGTTGATTTGCCCGAACCATTGGGTCCAATTAAAACATAAACAGAATTATTTTCTATTTTAAAAGAGATATTTTGCAGGATTTTTTTGCCTGTTTCTACTTGAACAGTAAGATTTTTAACCTCTAAAACATTTATCATAAAATCCGATTTTATTAATCGGATTTAGTATATCATTCTAAAACGCTTGTGTCAATTTTAAAAAAAGGGGACAGCGCCCTTTTTTTAAATCAATTCTTGGCAATTTTGGGTCTGCCCTGGGGTCTACTAACCAATTTTTTCTGGTAAATTTGCTCTAAACGCTCTATAAATTCTTTGTTTCCCAAGGGATAGCCGCTTGAACTATGTTTTTCAATTTTTTCTACAATTTCCTTTTTAGTGGGTTGTTCGAGATATTCTTTCCAATTATCTACTTTTAAAAATTGATCTATGTCAACTAAGGTAATGCCGTTTTGGTCTTTCCCTTTCAGCCCTTTTATATGAGCCTCGGCACTTGACCATCTCCACTGCCATGGTTCATTAACCAGCCCTGCTTCTACGGGATTTCTTTCAACATATTTAACAGCATAATAAAAATGCTCTTCATCTAAAACACAAGAATAAAATCGGTCTTGCCATAGATGCCCCCTAATATTGTGACACTTATTAAAAAATTGAGCATATCTCATGTGAGTAGTATTAAACATTTTGGCTAATGAATCCTCTTTCTGAGGAATTACAATATGATGAACATGATTTGGCATTAAGCAATAAGCGAGAACAAGAAGTAAATATCTCTTCCGATATTTCTCGAACCAATTAAGGTAGTAAATAAAATCTTGTTTGTTTTGAAAAGTTTTTTGTTGATAATTCCCCCTTTGAGTTATATGATGAGGAAAATCTACAACAACTAATCTAGCAATTCTTGGCATAAAAATAAATTAAACTAAATCTAATCTTTAGAAAAAGGGCGCTGTCCCCTTTTTTGGACGATTAGAAGAACCGCCAAAATGCTTCCTAATGCAGTAAAACTAATTAAAAGATAGGAAGGCCTAAAACTCGAATTATCAGAAGAAGAAAAATCTAAATTATTATTTTTTATTTTATTTTCTTCAACTATTGTTTCTTCTTCTTCATTTTGTTTAAAATCAGCTATATCTTCAGCATAACGCGGCAAAATTTTAATTTCATTGTTTTTTGAAACCAAAACGCCGGTTATTTCTAAAAAATCTTTTTCTTTTATCTCTTGTTTATTAATCCCTTCCACCTTTCCCAAATCAACAAGAATTTCTTTATTATTTTCCAAAATATAAAGATTATCATTTGTTCTTTCAATTACTTGACCTTGAATTTTAACCAATTTGGGAGGCGTTATTTTTTGAATATCTTCAAGAGATATATTTAAGGGCAAAAGAGGGGGAAGAGCTGAATTTAAAATTTCAATATCATCTCTGCTTTTTGTTTTTATTCTTGGCTGGCCATAAGGAAAAGACATTTCTCCTTTTACTTTAATAAGATCCCCTGTTTTAATCTCTGGAAAATCTTTATTAAAGGAATAAACCTCTACCCCGTCAAGATAAAAAAATTGTTTTCCCAAAATTCCCGGCTCAACAATAACTTGCGCTTCATAAATTACTTTTGCTCCTTCAGTTAGTTCTAAAAATTCTTTTGGTTCTTTAATTTCTAAAAAAATATTTTGCTCTTCTGTTTTTACATTTTCATCAGTTGTTTTTTGAATATTTAAACTTTTATTACTAATTTCTCTTCCATTTTTTACTATCGGCTCGCCCCACCAGCATAAATCTAAAAAATTTTCAAAGCCAATTTCCGAAGGATTGCCAGAATAAATAGCCAAAGCGCCGTCATTATCTGAAAGTAAACCGCCTTGATATACCTGCCAATCAAAAGATAAAGAATCGTTTGTTTTAAAACCTATGACCATTGATTCTTCATTTTTCAAAAAACTTCCTTCAGGGAATTTTTTTACTCGCCAAGGATTATCTAAACTTCTATTTTTCGACCAATAAACTAAATAATAATTTTCCAAAGACAAATTTTCTCCTCTATTAGTAATTTCCATAAATTCTCCCTTAACATCAATTTTGCTAATGATTAGACCTGTTTCCGAAAAAATATTTTCCGGCAAAAATAAAAAAATTAAAGCAATAATTAGCCAAATTTTTAATTTCGCTTTAGACAAAATTGCCCAAAAATTTTTTGAACAAAATCGTGCCATTTTTAAAAAATCGCAAGATATCCCTTTATTGATGCGGGTTTGCGAAGGTCAATTTTGGGGGTCTGACCCCCATTGGTAAGTGGGTTGAGGCTGGGTAAAAGGACGAATCAAAAGAGAATCAACATAAGGAAATTCATGAGCTGTGCTCGCCCAAAAACCGATATTGCCGGGTTTTTCTAACAAATTGCTATTTCCTTCATAATGATATGTTTGCCCTGCTCCATCTAAATAATCAAATAAATATTTTGTTTGATAACCCCTTACCTTTATTTGGGTTATATTATTTACTGAGCCACCCTTCCAAAAAGAAGTTTCTTTTCCATTTTCATAAATACTCCAAGAATAATTTCTACCTACACCGCCGAAAGAGTAATAATTATTTTCATCTTGCAAGCGCCAAACAGCTTTAATGCCATCAGTTTCGCCAAATCCTCCTTTAATTTCTATGGCAAAATCAGTAAGTATTAAATCTTTTGGCCAAAGAAACCATTGCCTGTCATCTCTTTTTAAAAGAAGCCGCGAATTAGCCGTATCCCAAGTTAAAGCATCAATATTACCAATAATAGTATAATTATTTTGGGTGAAATCGTCAAAGTCATCATAAAAGGCAAATGTCTCTTTCGGGTTTCCGCGATAGGTTGCCGAAGAATTGCCCCAATAAACATAAAAAACTTCTCTACCCAAAGAGGAAATATGAGGAATCTTTACCCAAACATTAACCTTATCTGGTCCATAACTTTCAAACCAATAAGAAAGCAATGTTTTTCCATCATTAGCGGTAAAACGCAAATCAGAAAAATCAGAATTCATTTCATTCTGCCGAGAAACACTAATAAGCAAGGGGTAATCAGAAAGGCTATTTCTGTTTTCCAAATTATTAATAATAATTTTTGCTCTTTTCCCCCAATCAGGAGAAAACCAATATTCTGCTTCTTCTATAAATAAATTCGGACTCATTATTTTCTCTTCTTTTTCTC
>MWDC01000008.1 GCA_002070355.1 Parcubacteria group bacterium ADurb.Bin159
GGGGGAGAAAAAGAAAAAAAGAAAAGAAAAAAAGAAGAAAGTAAAAAACCAAAAGAAAAGAAAGACTAAAATTAAAAATTTTATTTTGCGTTCAGAATGTAATTTATATTATATTTAAATTTTATTTAATCATATATTTATGACAATGTTTATACCTATTATTATTTCCTTAATTGGTTTTTTGTTTATTTTTTTATCAACCCTTCAAATCAAATCAAAAGAAAAAGGGCCTTCCTCAGTGGAAAAAATTGGTTCAGCTATTAGAAAAGGGGCTGTGGCTTTTTTAAAAAAAGAGTATGGGGTTTTAATTATTTTTGTTTTATTAATCAGCTTAGCTTTATTTCTTTCTCCTCTTGGCGCAAAAACCAGTTTTGCTTTTTTACTAGGAGCATTTTTTTCAATTTTAGCCGGAAACATTGGTATGAAAATTGCCACTTTAGCCAACGTTAAAACATCTTTGGCTTCTCAGAAGAGTCTTTCGTCAGCATTAAATATTGCTTTCTCTTCAGGGTCTATTATGGGGACATCAGTTGTCTCTTTAGGAATTTTAGGAATTTCTTTACTTTATCTTATTTTTAAGGATCCTCAAATTATTTACGGGTTTGGTTTCGGCGCTTCTTTGGTCGCCTTATTTAGTCGAGTAGGAGGAGGAATTTATACTAAAGCCGCTGACGTGGGAGCTGACTTGGTAGGGAAGGTGGAAAAAAATATTCCTGAAGACGATCCTCGTAATCCAGCAGTTATCGCCGATAATGTAGGTGATAATGTAGGCGATGTAGCGGGAATGGGTGCTGATTTGTTTGAGAGTTATGTTGATTCCATTATTGTGGCTATGGCATTAGGAACAATGATAAATTATGGCATTAAAGAAAAAATGGTGCTTTTGCCTTTATTTTTATCAGCTTTAGGGTTGATTGCCAGTTTAATAGGTAGTGTGGTGGTTAAATTATGGTCGAAAGGAAAACCTAATAAAGTGTTGAATCGCGGCGTTTTTATCAGTAATGGTTTGATGATTCTAATGAGCGCATTTTTTATAAGATTTTGGCTTCCTTCGCAGATAAACTTATTTTGGGCTTTAATATCCGGATTATTAACTGGAATTATTATTGGGATAATTACTGAGCATTACACTTCATCTCGAAAAAAACCTACTCAAGAAATAGCTAAATCTTCCATTACTGGTCCAGCTACTAATATTATTTCCGGATTGTCTTTAGGAATGGAAAGCACGGTTGGTCCGGTATTAATTGTGTGTTTATCTATACTTATATCTTTTAAATTAGGAGGGTTATATGGCCTGTCTATAGCTGCTGTAGGAATGCTTTCCACTTTAGGTATTACTTTAGCTATTGACGCTTATGGGCCAGTGGCTGATAATGCTGCAGGAATTTCTCAAATGTCTAATTTAGGGGAAGAAGCTAGAAAAAGATGTGAAGAGTTAGATGCTGTAGGCAATACCACTGCCGCTGTAGGAAAAGGATTTGCTATAGGATCAGCTGCTTTGACGGCTTTAATATTGGCAGTAAATTATAGCCAAGCAGCAGGTCTAAATTTTTTAGATATTTTAAATCCTAAAGTTATTATTGGTCTTTTTATCGGCGGATTAATTGTTTTTATCTTTTGTTCTTTGACATTAAAATCCGTGGGGAAAGTGGCTTTTTCTGTAGTGAATGAAGTTAGAGAACAATTTAAAGACGAAAAAATTTTGAGAGGAGAAAAATCTCCGGACTATGAACGTTGTGTAAAAATTGTTACTACTTCTGCTCTTTCTAAAATGTGCCTTCCTTCTTTAATAGCTATTTTAGTTCCTTTACTTATTGGCATTTTATTAGGAAAAGAAGCTTTAGGAGGTCTTTTAATTGGGGCCATTATTACTGGATTTTTATGGGCAGTAATGATGGCTAATGCCGGTGGAGCATGGGATAATGCGAAAAAATATGTAGAAGAAGGAAATTTAGGAGGGAAGAATTCTGATGTTCATAAAGCGACGGTTATCGGAGATACTGTAGGAGACCCAATGAAGGATTGCAGCGGACCTTCGCTAAATATTTTAATTAAATTAATTTCTATTATTGCCTTAATTATCGCGCCACTCTTATAAAAAGGGGACAGCCCCCTTTTTCCGACCTTCGCCAACCCGCATCAATAAAGGCTTATCTCCTCAAAAAATCGAATTTGACACTTTTTTTACCAAAAGAGAATTTTTTTTAAAAAGGCAGTTTTCGTCTACCAATAAGTAGACAATAAGAACGATTTTAAACAGAATTTAGAATGTAGAATATAAAATTTAGGATTTTGAATTTAGAGAATAAACAAAATAATATAATATGGAAATTAAACGACAGAAATTAGGGCATAGCCAAGAACAATTAATTGTTGAAGTTAATCCTGAAGAATTAAAACCGTTTTTGTCTCAAGCGGCTTTTAATGTTTCTTTAGAGCATAAAATTCCCGGATTTAGACAAGGAAAGGTTCCTTTTGAAATACTTAAAGAAAAGATAGGACTATCCCCTCTTTGGCAAGAAGCAGGGACCCTCTTTATTAAAGCTGAATATAACAAGATTTTAGAAAAAACAAAACTTAATCCTATAGATTATCCCAAGATAGAAATTTTAAATGTTGCCCCTGACCAGCCTTTTATCTTTCGTTTAACATTAATTTGCTTACCCAAAATTTTATCTTTAGATTATTCAAATATAAAAATAGAAAGTGCGGAGCCAATAAAAGTAGAAGAGAAAGAAATAGAAAAAATTTTTAAAAATTTACAATTTTCAAAAAGGAAAGAATCAATTGCTGATAGACCCGCTCAATTATCTGACAGAGTAGAAGTAGATTTATTTTTAAGCTTTAAAGGAGTCCCTTTAGAAGACGGACAAGTTAAAAACTTTTCTCTTTTTTTGGGCGAAGATTATTATATCCCTGGATTTTCAGAAAATTTAATTGGGTTAAGGCCCAATGAAACAAAGACGTTTTCTCTTAAATATCCAGAAGATCATATAGATAAAAAATTAGCCGGGAAAACAATAGACTTTAAAGTTAAAATAAATAATATTTATTCTATTGATTTGCCTCCAGTTAACGATGAATTTGCTCAAGGTTTCGGGTTTAAAAATTTAGAAGAAATGAAAAATCGGATAAAAGATAATTTAGAAAAAGAAGCGTTAGCTAAAAAGGAGCAAGAAATAGAAATAAAAATTTTTGACGAGTTACTTAAAAAAGCAGAGATAGAAGAGATTTCGGATATTTTAATTGATAGAGAATTGGACAAGATGATAGAAGAATTAAAAAATGCTATAGAAAGAGAAAATGATTATTCTTCTGGAGGAAAGATGGTAATTAATTTTGATGATTATCTTAAATCTATAAAAAAAACAGAAAGAGAATTAAGAGATGAGTTAAGGACAAAGGCAGAAGAGAGAATTAAAATATCTTTAATTATTCAAGAAATAGCCCAAAGAGAAAAAATAAGCCCTAGCCCGGAAGAAATTGAAGAAGAAATAAAAAAAATAGCTGAATTAGAAAAAGACAGCAAAAAAGCTCGGGAGCAGTTGAATACAGAGGCGGTGAAAAACTATATTAAAAATTTATTAATTAATAGAAAAGTAATAGATAGATTCAAAAAATAAGCGGGTGTAGTATAACGGTTATTATATAGCCTTGCCAAGGCTAAGAAGGCGGTTCGATTCCGCTCACCCGCTCCATTTACAGAATTAAATCAATTTTAATTTTTGATATATTGTTATGTTTGATAAAAAATTAGAAACTATGGAAAAAGTAGAAACAATCATTGGCTCTGGAGTTAAAGTTGAGGGAACATTTGCTTCTTCGGGTAATGTTATTGTAAGAGGAGAGGTTCAGGGTTCTTTAGCCACTAAAGGAGATCTTAGAGTAGAAGATGGCGCAATTGTTAAGGCTGAAGTAAAGGCGGGCAATGCTTATGTCGCTGGAAAGATAAAAGGGAACTTAACGATTGAGGGAAAATTAAGCTTATCTTCCACGGCTAACATTGAGGGAGACATTAGCTGTTCTTCCTTTTTAGTGGAAGAAGGAGCAACAATAAATGGCCATTGCTCTATGGGCAATAAACTAGAAATCAAAGAAGAACCCGAAGAGGAATAGAACTTGAAACAAAAGATACAGATCAAAATTAAGGTGTTTTGCTTCGCAAATTATATTAATTAAAAAATTATTAAAGGCAGTTCTCTTAATTTTGTATTAATTTGTATTTTGGAATTCCGCGTGAGCGGGAGTTTCAAAGAAATTTTTGAGTTTTGACTTTTTAACATGTATTACTATTTATACGATAGTTTTTTGGTTGATAAAAAATATAAAAAGTTAGTTGCTGATATTGAAACTAGAGCATCAGAATTGGGAATAAGTGGGAAAATAATAAAACTTTCGCTTTTGAAAAATGTTAAAGAGGTAGTAGAAGATATTTCAAAGGAAGAAAACCCTACTATTGTTATTGTTGGGCGAGATAAAACGTTTTCTGAAGCTGTTTCGGCAAATTGGAAAAGTAAAAATACTTTATTTGGATTTATTCCAGCAGGCGGTTATTCTGAACTGTCTTTTATTTTAGATCTACCTAAAGGAGCAGATGGCTGTGATGTTGTTTCCCAGCGAAGAGTTTTACAAATGGATTTAGGCAGAGTGAACAATTCTTTATTTTTTACTTATTTGGAGTTTAGTGCTAAAGATGTTCTTCTCTCTTCACCACTTGGTTGGCAAATTATTCCTAAACATTGCTCTAAAATAAGAGTAATTAATTTAGGTTTTCGCCAAAATCCCGTTCCTGGTTCAACAGAATTTTTAGTCAGTCAGCCGCAAGATGAATATTTAGAAATAGTTACCCTTAAAAGAAAAACAAAATATTTTATTCCTTTAAAAACAGAAACCATAGATAGTCTTTTTTTTGTTAAACAAATTCAAATTAAATCGACAAAAAAAGAAAATAATTTATTCATAGAAGAATCTAAACAAACAATTAAATCGCCTTTTAATATTAAAATATCTTCTCGTAAAGTGAAAATTATTGTAGGAAGAGAGAGAATGATATAAAAGTTTTGTATTCTGAGATTTGAATTTTTATTATGTTTTCTAAAATATATTCAGCGGCAGATATAGGGCTAGAAGCAATTTTAGTGGAGGTTGAAGCTAATGTGGTTAAGGCCTTTCCTCGTTTTAATATTGTGGGATTAGCTGACAAAGCTGTTCAAGAGTCCAAAGAAAGGGTGGAGGCGGCTATCAAAAACTCTTCTCTTGAATTCCCTTCACGCAGGAGAATTACTATTAATTTGGCTCCAGCAGACATAAAAAAAGAAGGACCAATTTATGATCTTCCTATTGCAGTAGGGATATTACTTGCCTCAGGTCAAATTCAAAACAACTTATTTCCTAAAAAGGCTTTTTTTGTGGGAGAGCTGTCACTAAAAGGAGAAGTCCGCTATGTTAAAGGGCTGCTTCCTATGCTTATTACTGCCAAGGAAGAAGGGATAAAAGATATTTTTTTACCTAAAGACAATATAGAAGAGGCGAATTTGGTTTCCGGTTTAAATCTTTGGCCATTAGAAAATCTTAAAGAGATAGTGGCTCATTTCAACGGGAAAAAAGAATTGAGATCTTTTGAGAGCAAGGGTTTAGGGGCGAATATTCCTCAACCCAGATACGAATTTGATTTCAGCTCAATAAAAGGTCAAAATTATGCCAAAAGAGCTTTGGAGATTGCTGCTGCTGGTGGGCATAATGTCATAATGATTGGCCCACCGGGCTCAGGAAAAACTTTTTTAGCTCGAGCACTTCCTTCAATCCTCCCCCCTATGAACGAAGAAGAAGTTTTGGAAGTAACTAAAATTTATAGCGCTGCGGGTTTTCTTCGTCCTAACCAAGGATTAATTTACCAAAGACCTTTTCGTTCTCCCCATTATACTATTTCTGACATTGCCTTGGTGGGCGGAGGGCAGATTCCTCGGCCCGGAGAAATTACCTTGGCTCATCGGGGAGTTCTTTTTTTAGATGAGGTTTCTCAATTTTCTCGTAATGTTTTAGAATCTTTGCGTCAACCCTTAGAAGATGGGGTTATTTCTGTGGCGCGAGCAAGAGCCAGATATATTTTTCCTGCACGTTTTATTCTTATTATGGCGGAAAATCCTTGTCCTTGTGGTTATTATGGAGACCCGGAAAAAGAATGCCGCTGCACGGCTTCACAAATTTTAAATTATAAAAAGAGACTTTCTGGGCCCCTTTTAGACAGAATTGACATTCATCTTGATGTCCCTAGAGTTAAAATTGAGGATTTAATTAAAAAACCCTCAGAAGAAGATTTAAAAACTACTGAGGAGATAAGGAAAAGAGTTAAAAAAGCGCGGGAAATTGCTAGAGAGCGCTATCAAGGAGAAATTTTTACAAATTCGGAAATGAGTGCAAAATTAATTGAAAAATATTGCCCTTTAGATGAAGAAAAAGAAACGCTTCTTAAAAGAAGTTTAAAAGAATATTCTTTGTCTGCTCGTTCTTATAGTCGTATATTAAAAGTAGCCAGAACAATTGCTGATTTAGCCGGAGAAGAAGAAATAACTACTGCTGATTTGGCTGAAGCCATTCAATATAGAGTAAAATTAGAGGAAGAAATATAAAAAAATCGCTTTTTGGAAGCGATTTGGATTTAATAAAATTTGAATCTTCAATTATTTAAAATATATATAGCCAATAATTTTCCAGCCATTTTGCCAATCAAGGGTTCTTCGTAAAGTGCGTTTTGAATATTGTTGGCTCCCTATAGCGTTTAATTCAGAAAAAGTTACGGTGTCATTATCAAAATCTTCTACATAAGCAACATGTCCGTAACGTTGGCATAGCCAACTGCTACAAGTCATTACAATAATAGCTCCTTTTTCTGCAGTGTATCCTGTGCGATAACCAGCATTTTGGGCATTAGTCCACCAAGTTTTAGCATTCCCCCAAGAAGGTACACAAAGGCCTTGTAATGTAGCCCATTTGAAAGCTACCCAATCAGTGCAATTACCATAAGCAAATTTATGACATTGAGTATTGTTCCGCCAGTTTTGGTAATTAGTGTAATTTTCTGATACATATTGGGGTTTAGTAGCCGTTGATTTAGGTTTTGCTGGTGCTGGTGCAGGGAGAGGCGCTCCATCAGGAATGATAAGGGTTTCTCCCACTTGTAAATTAGAAGCGTCTTCCGAGTCATCAAAGTTAAATTCAATAATTTTTTCTTCTGATACCTTATACTTTGAAGCAATAGAAGAGATATTCTCTCCTTTTTTGACTTTATGGGTTAAACCATTAACCGGCAATATTTTTAATTCGTCTCCCGGGTGAAGAATGCTCCAGTAGGTTAGATTATTTTCCCAAAGAATAGTAGACCAATTAAGATTAAATTTGTCGGCAATGCCTGAAATAGTGTCTCCTTGCTCTACTACATAGGTTTGAATAGTGCTTCTTGTCTGAGGGGCTTCTTTGTCAAAGGAAAGTTCGGGTATGATTATCGCTGATTGTTCCTTATCTAAAGGTAAAGCCTCTTGGTTCGAGGCAATTTTAAAATCAGCTTCTGTTGATTCATTTTTATCTAAAATTGGCAAAATAGTTTCTTCGTCAAGAGAAGCGGAAGAGACATAAGTGTCACTTGGGGTTTCTTGGCTTAAAAGAAGAGGAGAAGTAGCGCTTTTTATATTAGAAGTTTCTGAAAAAGAAGCAATCAGGGCAATAATAATAACTAAAACAAAAGCGCCTTTTTGATAATTATCCCGCTTATTTCTCTTTATTTGAAGAAAAATTTTACTTAGAGGGTCCATAATTTTGAGTATTTTACCTAAAATTAAAGATTCCTGCTTAATTTATAGTAATTATTGTAGAGGAAATAGATTTTTCGTCAAGGGGATAACCCAATCTTGGTTTTTTAAGCGATTTTTGTTATATTTTATTTAAAATATTATGACTTTAGATGAAATTTTTAAAACAGCTGTGGACAGGAAAGCCTCTGACGTTCATTTAATGGCGGACGAACCAGTGGTTTTTCGTATTAATGGGATTTTAATAAGGCAGAACGATTGGCCGGTTTTAAAAAAACAAGAGATTTTCTCTTTGGCGCAATCCGTTTTGGACGAAAGAGCAAAAAGGCGTTTAGAAAAGGACAAAGAAGCTGACCTTTCTTATGAAATAGGGGATAAAATTAGGTTTAGAATCAATCTTTTTTGGCAAAAAGGAGGATTATCTTTAGCCGCCAGGGTTATTTGGCCAAAAATTCCTACTTTGGAGGAGATTAGAGCACCCCTTATTATTTATGAGCTTTTAAAATTAAAACAAGGATTGATATTGGTTACCGGGCCAACAGGTTGCGGGAAATCAACCACTTTAGCGGCAATGGTTGATTGGCTGGACAATCACTATCCCTACCATATTATTACTTTAGAAGACCCTATTGAGTTCTCTTTTACTTCCCATAAATCTTTGATAAGCCAAAGAGAGATGGGGAAAGATTTTGTTTCTTTTGCTCAGGCTTTGCGCCATATTGTTCGCCAAGACCCTAATGTGATTATGGTAGGAGAAATGAGGGATTTAGAAACCATTTCTTTGGTTACCACCTTGGCTGAAACAGGACATCTTATTTTAGCCACTTTGCATACTCCCAATGCCCCTCAGACTATTGACCGTATTGTTGATGTTTTTCCCTCTTCTCAACAGCCCCAGATTCGTCTGCAATTGGCTTTATGTCTTAAAGCAATTATTGCCCAGCAGTTAGTTCCTCATCTTTCTGGCGGACGCATTGCTGCCCGGGAAGTTATGATTAATACCCCGGCTGTTGCCACTTTAATTAGAGAGAATAAAATTGTTAACATCTCCAATGTTATTCAAACAGGGGCTAAAGACGGCATGCAAACAATGGACCAAGATTTAGAAAAGCTTTATCAATTGAAACAAATCTCTCGGGAAACACTTCAATCTTTTGCTACTTATCCCATTAATTAAACAAAGACCTGATGTTTTAAATATTTAAAAATAGTTTAATTTAACTTTTGATTTTTTAGTGCCTCCGTAGTTTAACTGGATAAAGCGCCTGCCTTCGGAGCAGGAAACTGAAGGTTCAAATCCTTCCGGAGGCAATAACTAAATAATATATTTATTTATTTTTTACCTTTGTCATTAAATTTTACCTTAATCAATAATGGAAAAATCAAGATTTTCCATATCATCATCAGACAAAAAATTAGTAATTTCTATTTTAGAAAAAATAAAAGAAAAAGAAGGAAAAGATAGAAGTAATAAATTAGCGATAATTAGTTTTGATTCTTTCTTTGATTTACTTACTCAAAACGAAAAAAAATTAGTGAAAAGAATACAAGAAATAAACCCATGCGACTATGGTTTTAAGGGGCATTATTTGGGGGAGCAAAACATACCGAAAAACCTTATTGTTATAAGCAATCAAAAATATAAATTTGAAGGCAAAATAAAAAAAATAAAAAATCAATATCTTCCTAAAAAAGTTTTTAATGCTTATATAGAACTTAATAAAGCACTTTATAAAGACAGCAAAAAGAAACTTCTAATAGAATCGGGCTATCGATCGCCAGCTTATCAAATGATTGTCTTTTTAAAGTATTTTAATTTTTATAAATTTAATTTTTCAAAAACGCTTAAACGTGTAGCGCTCCCGGGCTATAGCGAACATAGTTATCCCCAAAAACAAGCCGTAGATTTTATTACCGCTGAAGGCATTCCCCAAGATGAAAGCTCTTTAGATTTTACTGAAACTAATGAATATAAATGGCTCTTAAAAAATGCTCACAGATTCGGATTTTATCAATCATATCCATACCCTAATAAGTTAGGAATAATATTTGAATCTTGGCATTGGCAATTTAGAAAATAAAGCCCCCATAGCTTAACGGTAAAGCAGTGGCCTCTTAAGCCATTGATCCGGGTTCGATTCCTGGTGGGGGCACTAAAAATAAAAAAAGGTCGATTTATTTATTAAATATTAATAGTTAGAAGGTAAAAAAAATATGAAAAACAATAAAATTCTTTATATTGTTATAATTGTTTTAGTTTTAGTTGTTGTTGGCAGCGGAGTGTTTTTATTTTTAAATAATAAGGGAGCACAAAAAGAAACTGAGATTAGTCAGTCGACAACTACGTTGCCACCAACTGCAACGCAAGCACCAGAAACCGACAAAACGATGGTTGATTGCAGTGAAGCAAGCGATCCGTCATGTTTCTTAACCAGAATGAGTGAATGCTTACCCGTAACTGCTAAAATGATAGGTTCGGATAGCAAAACAGATATTGAAATAACAATTTTAGGGGTAGAAAATGACAAGTGTCATTTTCAGAGGAAAATAAACAATGTTTTAAATCTTGATTGTTTCTTCCCAAAAGGAACTTTGAATATGGATACTCTTGACCAAACTTTCGGGAATGATAAGGGTTTGCAAAAAGTGGTTGATGATGCCTGTAAACCAGCGGGGTGGTAAATGTGAGTTTTTTTATTAAAGAAGAAATATTAAAATTATTACAGAATAAAAAATAATTATGTTTACTCAATTAAAAAAAAATAAAAGAGCGATTTGGTACCCCACTAACGGAACGAAAGAAATAAAAGGCACTATTTTATTTTTGCCGGGATTCCCCAAATATCCCGGCCGTTCCGAATTTATAGATTTTTTAAATAAAGAACAATATAATGTTTTGACTTTAATGTATAGCGGCACATTTGATAGTTATGGGAAATTTTCCATAAAAAACGCTGTTCAAGATGTAGAATTTTGGTATAAATTTTTAAATGAAGGAATTATCCAATACGGTCCGCATAAAACAGAAAAAGTACAACATAAAGAAATAATTATTTTTGCTACAAGTTTTGGTGGGCTAATTGCTGGCTTATCATTGAAAAAATTTATTTTTCCTAAAATCAATAAAACTATTTTTATATCTCCGCTTTGGAATATGGTTGCCTATAAAGATAATGAGTCTAATCTGCAAATCGCCGACGAGACTTCAGAAATTATGTCTTTTGCATATCCTTTTTCTTATCGATTTAAAAATAAAAAACGTTTTTTCGATCAAATAAAGGGAAAAGTTATAATTTCCGATATGAATAAAAAATTTATAAATCGGAATATTAAACATATAATCTTTTGCGGTGAGTCGGATAAAGTAACTCCCGTAGCTATGTCTAGGGCTCTTGAAGAGGAATATCAGAATTCAAAATTACACATTATCAATGGTGGGCACTCGAGCAAAATTGAGTGGAAACAATTTAATAAATTAATTAAAGAGGTTATATAAAACAAGAAAAAATCAATGTTGCAATTGCCGGTCTCGGCAATTGTGCCGGCAGTTTAATTGAGGGTCTTACCTATTATCAGCAAATCAAAACAACAGAGGAATTATTGTTTCCTATACTTGGCGAATACTCATTAAATGATATAGAAATTGTAGTGGCGTTTGATATTTCAGTTAGGAAGGCAGGCAAAACTATTAATGAAGCAATTTATGTGTCTCCAAACAATTTTTGTCGCATTGCTAATTTGAAAGTATTGAATAAAGCTCCTGTTTTGCGAGGGTCTACACTTGATGGCAATCCAGAACATCTGCAAAAATTTGTTAAAGAATCTGAAGAAAAAGCAGTTGATATTCCTGAGGTTTTAAAAAAATATAAAGTTGATGTTTTATTAAATCTTCTTCCTACTGGTTCAATGGTTCATATGATATGCTCCGCTTTTTAAAATTTATTAATTTAATAAAACTTAGACGATGATATGTTTTCCAAGAATTTAACGCTTCTTATTACTTTATGGTATACTACCATAATATTGCGTTAAATTTTTGAACCTAAGAAAAGATAGAAAACAGTTTTTTGGAAATAATTAACAAAATAAAGGGAAAATATTTTTATGCCTCATTGCCTCAAAGCTATTAATGTAAAATAATAAAAATAAATTAAATTTTATATTTTAAATTCTAAATTAAACGGCAAACAAGAATTTTCAGATTTTTCTATATTTTTATGTCTTTATTTTGGCTTATTTTCTTAATTCCTTTTTCTTATCTCTGTTTTAAAAAACCCTTATGGGCTTTATGTTTTATTTTAGCCTTTTTGCCTCTTTATCAGATTAGGTTTCATATTATTGTGCCTCTTAGCCTGCTCGAGATTGAAATTTTAATTTTAGCTTTGGTGAATTTAGTTAAATGGGCGATAAAAAAACAGAGAATTGTCTTCCCCCATAAATTAATTTCTTATATAATAGTTGCTTTTTTGATTATAGCTGTTTTAACTATTATTTATTCCCCAAATTTAAAAAAAGCCGCTGGTTTTTGGAAAGCTTATTTTATTGAACCTGTTCTTTTAGCTTTTTTGGCTTTTAATTTAGTTCGTTCTAAAAAAGATTTGCTTCTTTTAGTAAAAAGCCTTTGTGTGGGAGTTTTTTGGATTAGTTTGTGGGCTATTAGCCAAAAATTTTTAGGAGGAGGAGTATTTAGTTTGGAAACTTGGGGAGAGCCAAAAATTTGGCGAGCTACTGGGCCTTTTCCTCATCCCAATTTTTTAGGCCTATATCTTGGACCAATTATTCCTCTTTGTTTAGGATTGTTTTTAGAAGAAAACAGCAAAAAGAGATTTTTTTGGTTAATTTGTTTTTTTCTTGGTTTTATTGCTTTAATTTTAGCGCGTTCAGAAGGAGCTATTTTAGCCACAAGCATAGCCAGCATTTTTTTCTTGTTATTTATTAGCAAAACAACAAGAAAAATAATTATTTGTTTTCTAATTGTTTTTTTGATTTCTTTTTCTTTTAATTTCTTAGGGTTAAAAGATAAAATTATTCCTAAAATTACCTTAGAAGATCTTTCCGGCCAACTTCGTTTGAATATTTGGCAAGGAGCAGTTAAAATGTTAGAAGATTCTCTTATATTAGGAGTGGGTTTAGGCGGTTATGAGAAAATGGCCCCCTTATATCAAGAGAGATATTATAACACTAACGGAGAATTGGTTTCAGTAGAAACCCATCCTTATCCGCATAATCTTTTTTTAGCATTTTATTTAGAACTAGGTTTTTTTGGTTTTTTGTTTTTTTGTTTAATACTCGGATTATTTTTTTCTCATAGTTTTGTTCTTCTTAAAAAACAAAAAGATTTTTTAATATTAGGAGCAGTGTTTTCTATGATAACTATTCTTATTCACGGATTAGTGGACACACCATATTTTAAAAATGATTTAAGTGTTTTGTTTTGGATAATTTTTAGTTTACCTTTGATTTTTAACCATATTTTTTATGAAACAAAAAATTAAATGCTATTCTTCGTTTTTTCTTATTGGCGTTTTTTTGCTTTCGCCTTTTAATAGCGTTATAGTTAATCAAGCGCAAGCGGCTATTGCTCCTGCTGAAGTTATGGAACAAAGTTTAACTGATATCCCCCAGCTAAATCCGGGAGAAAGTCTTACTTTTTGGGTAAAATACAAAAATAATAGCGATGTTTCTTGGATAGGAAGCGGTTCTAGACCTTTATCTATAAGAACGTCTAGTCAAACTAGTTCGTTATATTACGATTCTTCTTGGAATAATCTTTATACCCCATCACGTCTTTCTCAAAACAAAGCAGTTGAACCGGGGCAAGAGATAACTTTTAACTTTATTTTAAGAGCTCCTTTGTCTCCGGGTCTTTATTGGGAAAAATTTAGTTTGTTTATAGGCTCGGAAGAATTAGCCGGGAGCAAAATAGAAGTTCCCCTTAGAGTAGTGGCAACAGCAGAAGCGCTTCCGCCAGTTACTCCACCAGTTACTCCACCCACCCCAAAACCACCAGTAGAAGAAAAATTTTATTGGCAATCCATTCCTAGCCAAATTGAAATTAAAACCGCTGTCCCTCAAATTTCTGAACCGCAAATCGAAGTTGGCCTTTTTTATATTGAACCAACAGAGAAACAAGAATTACCTATTGTTATTGAAGCGTTAAACAACCAAGGCTATGAGGTTAGAGATTCTCAAGGAAATTTATTGGTTCGAGCAACTCAAGGTGATAAATTAGAAATTGAATTTGATTTTAGTATTGAAAGATATTTTATTAGTGAAAACGGTTTTCGGCTTTTAATGACTGACAATCAACTTTATTTTATCCCTTTACAAGAAAATAATATTTTCCAGATTACTTCTTGGGGGAATGGGCCTTTTTGGGGGATGAATGTTAATGATAATCGTTTTTCTGGAAAATTAAGAATCCATTATAATCCTTCTACAGAACGGCTTTGGGTGATCAACGAATTGCCTTTAGAAGAATATTTAGGAGGCATTTGCGAGGTTTCTGATACTTGGCCTATGGAATTTTTAAAAGCTCAAGCTGTTGCTGCTCGAACTTATGCTTATTATCGGATGATTGATCCAAAATATACAAATACCCCCACAGGAGAACCACTTTTCACTTTACAATCTACACAATCTGATCAGGTTTATCGAGGAATAGGGGGTAAAGAAAGAAATCCTAATTTTAATAAAGCTAGAGAAGAAACACGGGGTATTATCGCTACTTATGGTAAAGATCCTATTTTGGCTTATTATTTTGCCCAAAGCGACGGTCGGACAAGAAATTCAGAAGAAGTTAATATGACCAAAGATCCGGTCCCTTATTTAAAAGGAAAAATAGACCCACCAGGAGAGGGTAAAGTAATGAAAGGACATGGTGTGGGCTTGCCTCAATATAGCGGTATGACAGCGGCCAATCAAGGGGCTAATTTTTCTCAGATTTTAAAATATTACTACACAGGAATAGACTTGACCAAGATTTATTAAAAGGGGACAGTCCCCTTTTCCCGTTCTTCGCAAACCCGCATGAATAAAGGCTTATCTCCTCAAAAAAT